>JAPKYE010000024.1 GCA_026394495.1 Methanobacteriota archaeon
ATACTGGGAGTAACACCTGGGATAATGGATATTCTTCCGGGGGTAATTCCTGGAGCGATCACGTAGGTGTTGACGAGTACCATGGAATAAATCAAGATATTTCAGGGAGTGATGGTTTTGGAGATACTCACTACAGTATATCTGGTGGTAGCAATCAAGATCACTATCCGTTATACACCGGAAATAAAAAACCAACCGCGACAATCCATACTATAGATCCCACAACAGCATCATATGGGGCAACAATTTTTTTCAGTGGTGGCGGTATTGATCAAGATGGTTCTATTGTCCAATATAGTTGGATTTCCAACAGAGATGGTCAGCTTTATCTTGGTTCTGATTCATCATTCAGCACCTCAAGTTTGTCGTCGGGAATACATGAAATATCGTTCACTGTAAAGGATAACGTCGGAGATTGGTCAAATCCTGCAACTGCGATAGTCACCATCATTGCGCCACAGAATCAGAAACCTGTCGCTCATATTGTTTCGATAAATCCTACGCAAACCTCGTTTGGATCTCTAGTATATTTTTATGGATATGGAAACGATGAGGGAACGATCATTGCATACAAATGGACATCAAGTATTGATGGAGTATTTGGTACGCAGCAGTCTTTCAATAGATCCAATTTATCTGTGGGCAATCATTTAATTTCGTTTCAGGTGATGGACAGCCAAGGGCTGTGGTCGGATGAAGATGCACGGTCGCTTGTTGTTGTATCGACTTCATCGGCGTTGAACCTTCCCCCGGTTGCTATTGCTGGTGGTCCCTATTCAGCTGTTGTGAACATATCACTAAGCTTTGATGCATCGCAGAGTCATGATCAAGATCCTCAGGGGTCCATTGTTTCCTATGTGTGGAATTTTGGAGATGATACAACAGCAAATGGAGTTCAGGTGGAACATATTTATGCAGCATCGGGGAATTATACGGTGACACTGCAAGTTACAGATAACAACGGGACAAAAACAACTGCAACAACACAGGCATCGGTCTATAAACCTGGTGAACTGCCAATTAATGGCGGTAGTAATGGAGATGGATCTACTGAAACTCCTGACAACGGTATTTCGTTTGATATTCCTTGGATGATCGTAGTACCTGTTGCAGGTGTTTTGATTTTTGTTGGTATCATCATAGGTTTTTTCTCTTGGATGAAACGATCATAAAAAAATCATGAGGAAATCTTTATTAGATAATCAATTCATCTCTAGTGGGGGTTGTTGTAATGAATGAGGACGTAGTTTTTATCAAGAAAGGAGAATCAAAAAGCAAGATGGCACGGCCTGGAAAACTGTATCATTTGATGGTCAAATCGGAACATATGGAAACTATTATCGCAGAGCTTGATCCTCATGCAGAGTCACGATGGTTCCAACATGATGGTGAAGAAATGCATGTCGTCATCCAAGGTGAATTGGAATACACAGTCGATGAGCATTCCTACAAACTCAATGAAGGCGATATTCTTTGGCATAAATCAAACTTGAAACATCGTGCAAAAAACATTGGCAGTGAAAAAGTCGTCTATATGACGATTGGGACGCCGCCGACGTTCATGTGGAGTATGTTATAATTCATCCACGTAGAAGCAATCGCCGCTTGTGATTGTTTTATGTTCCCCTGCATCAGTCTGGATTTGTAAGAAACCCGATGAGTCGATGCTTAATGCTTTACCGCGAATAGTCTCCTTCTTGGTTCGGATCTCTACATGTTTTCCCAATGTATCTGACCATAGGCTCCATTCACGAAGAAGCATCTCAGATTCTTCATGGAGGAACCTTGCGTAGTATTCTTCAAAGAATAAAAAGAACACGACGAGGAATTGTTCATAGTCAACTGGTTTTTTCAGCTCTTTTGACAATGACGTCGCAGATAGTAAAAGGTCTTTGGGTAAAGTTGTCACGTCAACGTTGAGGTTGACTCCTACACCTAGGACGACGTACGACGGTGACGTCGGACCTGCCTCGGATTCAAGGAGAATCCCTGAGACTTTCTTTCGTTTGATTCGAACATCGTTAGGCCATTTGATCGTAGGTTGTATCCCGAGGGTTTGGATGGTTTTCGCAACTGCTAGCGAAACAAGTAGTGGTAGCACTGTTGTGGCACTTAGTGGTATCCTCGGCCGGAGGATAAATGAGAGATACAGTCCGCCTTTTGGCGACTACCACCGTCGGTCATATCGTCCTCGGCCTTGAAGCTGTGTCTTTGCTAAAACAACTGTTCCTTCTACTGCACCATTTTGTGCGAGGTATTTTGCCTCGGAATTTGTTGAGGATACCTCATCAAAAAACACGATCTTTTTTACAAGTCCTCGTTGTAATCGCTGTATCATTGCTCCAGGATCGCTTGGGAAAATACGTTCGCGCATACAATATCCTTTAGAGAATACCTTGTACTTTATTTTTGTTGAGCATTTGCAGCTATGATGACTGCTTGTACAGCGGCCATCGCCGCAGCTGTTTTCGGAGTATTTGACTGTGCTTTGGTTTCTTTGACGTATTCAACGACTTTTTCAAGGATCTGGTATCGCGGGATGAAACTAGTGTTATAATCGCCTGATTTCCAGTTGGGATGATCCATGACAACCTGATGAAATGGGATATTATGTCGTACGCCGCCGATCTGAAATTCCCAGAGTGCTCGTTTCATCCGTTCAATCGCTCGTGGTCTATCCTCAGCCCAGACGATGAGTTTAGCGATCATTGAATCATAGAATGGTGGAATCGTGAATCCTTGGTACACACCTGAGTCGACCCGTATTCCTGGTCCGCTTGGTTCTGCGTAACGGAGTATTTTTGCTGGAGCGGGCATGAAGTTATTCAATGGATCTTCAGCGTTGACACGGCATTCGATCGCGTGCCCCCGCGGTTTTATGTCTTTTTGATCGTATTCAAGGGGAAGACCTGATGCGACACGTAGCTGCTCACGGGCAAGATCGACACCAGTTGTTATCTCGGTGATAGGGTGTTCCACCTGCAGACGCGTGTTCATCTCAAGGAAAAAATATTTACCATTTTTAAACATGAACTCACAGGTCCCTGCGTTGTAGTATCCAGCTGTTTTTGCAGCGAGAACTGCTTGTTCGCCGATCTCTTTACGTAACTCAGGCGTCAACGCTGTTGATGGTGTTTCCTCGATGAGTTTCTGATGGCGCCTCTGCACACTGCATTCCCGCTCGTAACAATGAATCAGATGTTTTTTCTTATCGCCAATCACCTGAAATTCGATGTGACGGGGATCTTCGATGAATTTCTCGATAAAAACCGAATCATCGCCAAACGAGTTTTTTGCAAGCTGACGAACCGATACAAGTGCTTGTTCCATCTCAGGTTCGTTATCCACTTTTTTTATCCCGATACCACCGCCGCCAGCAGAGGCCTTAAGCATAATCGGATACCCGATCTCATGTGCAATGTCTTTGGCGCGTTCATGATCTGCGATCGCCTCAGTTACCCCTGGAACCACAGAGACTCCTGCCTTGATCATGGATTTCTTTGATTCAATCTTTGAGCCCATGAGCTCCATTGCGGATACAGGTGGACCGATGAATTCGATCCCGTTTTTTTTGCACATCCCAGCAAACGTTGAGTTCTCCGCAAGAAAACCATATCCGGGGTGGATTCCTTCTGCTTTGCATTTCAATGCGACATCGATGAGTTTGTCTTTATTCAGATAGCTTTGGCTTGCTGGGCCAGGTCCGATATTGTATTTTTCATCTGCGTATTTGACAAATAGTGCGCTTTGATCTGCATCGGAATACACAGCAACTGTCGTGATTCCGAATTCTTTGCATGCGCGCATAATACGAACCGCAATTTCTCCGCGGTTTGCAATCAACACTTTATTGAGCATCACAAAACCCTTTCCTTTTTTTGTTTAGAGGATTTGCATGAGCAGATCCCCGTTTGCCACAGGCATTCCTTCTTTAACAAAGATTTCTTTTACTTCGCCTTCACGCTCAGAGCTGATTTCTTGTTCCATCTTCATTGCTTCAACGGTTGCGATGATTGTGCCTTTCTTGACTTTATCTCCTTTTTTTACCTTGATTTTTAGGATTGTTCCCTGCATGTTGGATTTCACGCCGCCTTCGACATCAGTGGGTTTCGCAGCTGCTGCAGCTGATCCTGCTCCGGCAACCATGAATCCTCCGGTGGGAATTACTTTTACTGTATAGGGTTCTCCGTCAACCTCAACTTCGTACTCTGTCGGTATCTGCGCGGGCGTACCTTTGCGTTTCTCTGGTGGTTCGATTTCCAGCCACAGCTGTTTATGCTCGGGGAATGATTGTTTTATCATCGCTCTTGTGAACTGATGATCGATAGGTAATGGGAGTTGATCTGAGGTGAACTCAGCACGTGCCTCTCCTTTCAAAAACTTTAGTCCAACCGCAGAATACAAAATATATGTCATGATGTCTTCGTCTTTTTTTATGAGTCGTCCACCATCGATCTCCATGAGTTCTTTCTTTTTCTCGTTCCATATGGGTTTCAAGAGGTCAGATGGTCGGCATTCAATGACTTCTTCTTTCCATTTCGGACCTAGAACCTTTTTCATGATCTCTGGGTGTATTTCTGCTGGTGGTTTCCCATACATTCCTCTGCAGTAGTCTTTTGTCTCTTTGGGGATAACCTTGTATCTGCCGTGCAGAACGTTCATCACTGCTTGGACACCGACGACTTGACTTGTTGGAGTGACTAGTGGCGGGTATCCGAGTTCTTCGCGTACGCGGGCTGTTTCTGTGAGGATTTCTCGGTATTTGTCGCGGGCTCCTTGTTCTTCAAGTTGGAAGATTAAATTTGAGAGCATGCCACCGGGGACTTGATGAAGGGTGACACTTGGGTCGACTTTTAATGCGTCGAATCGGTGGAGATGCCGGTATTTTTCCCATATTTTAAGGAAATATTCTCTGCATTCGATGAGAAGTGCAAGATCGTAGTTGGTATCCCATTCTGTTCCTTGTAACGCTGCGACAACGCTTTCTGTTGCGGGAGCAGCTGTGCCACCGGAGATCGGAGACATCGCGGTATCAAGGATATCTGCGCCTGCTTCAACAGCTCGTTGATATGCCATCCCTGTCATTCCGCTGGTACAATGAGAGTGAAGGTCCATGGGTAGTTTGATTCCTTCGTCTTTGCATCCTTTGATGATGTCGTAGGCACGTTTTGGGGAAATCATCCCTGCCATATCTTTTATGCAGAGTGAGTCTGCACCCATTTTTTCTAGTTGTTTGAATTTATCAACAAAATACTCAACAGTATGTATTGGGGAGATCGTATAACTAAGACATGCTTGGACGTGTCCGCCGTTTTCTTTTGCTGCTTTCATCGGGGTTTCCATGTTTCGCAGGTCATTGAGTGCATCGAAAATACGGAAGTAGTCGATCCCGTTTTTCTTTGCGTAGTAGATGAATTTCTCTACGACGTCATCTGGGAAATTCCAGTATGCGACGATGTTCATCGCCCGTTCCAGCATCTGAAGTGGTGTGTTTGGCATTGCTTCTTTGAGTTTTTTTAGTCTCATCCAGGGGTCTTCGTTGAGGTAGCGTATTGCGACGTCAAAGGTTGCTCCGCCCCATATTTCAAGTGAGAAAAATCCGACTTGGTCTATTTTTGATGCTATGGGTAACATATCTTCTGTTCGCATTCGTGTCGCTAATAGTGACTGGTGTGCATCTCGAAATATCATTTCATGTAGTTGAACCATGTTTTTTTGCCTCCATTTTTTTTCAACGTAAATATGTGTTGTGTTGAATGGATTAGTTACAAACGAGGAAAAGGTATCTTGTTGTCATACTTAAGAATATCGGGGTGTGGTTTTTCAGGAGTAATAATAAAAAATGGTATATGGAATAAAAATCTTATTCTGTTTGATTGTTTACACCTTGAATGTATAGCAAATTTTTAATATATGCTCATTATTTAGCCAACCCTAAAACCAAGGGAAACTGTTATGAAAAACATATTTTTGATTATCGTTGTAAGTATTCTTTTACTTTCTCCATCGGCAACATTGTTGTCGTCTGCAGGAAAAACTGGTGAAATCTCTGTTGGAACAATTGTTCTTTCGTATCGAAATGTGACCATGTATGCGCCTGCCGTTGCTCAGACTGACAACGGATATGTTGGGGTGATTTCAACAATCACGGTCACTATTCAGGATAATGGAAATGGACGGGTTTTTGTTGATACCCTTCCTCTGGCACAGATTGATATGCAGGGGTCTGCACGTTTGGCGGTAAAAGTCGCTGGTGCAATTGTGAAAAACGATAATACTTCGTCAATTGATCCGTCGCAATACGATTATTTTTTTGTTGTTCGTACCTCATCCCCGGTCATTGGTGGTCCTTCAGCTGGTGCTGTGATGACTGTGGCGACAATAGCACTTCTTGAGAATTGGACTATTGATAATAGTACAGTGATGACGGGTATGATTGATCCTGATGGAAGCGTTGGTCCGATTGGTGGTATCCCTTATAAAATAGATGCGGCAAACTCTGTTGGTGCCCGGCGGTTTTTGATCCCGAAAGGACAGATGACGTATACGGAGACTGTGACAGAGACCACGGTGAATAATGGTAGGACGCAGATTGTCTCTCGTCCAGTGACACGGAACGTCTCGGAGTATGCGTTGACGAATTACGGCATTGAGGTAGCTGAAGTGGAAGATGTTAACGATGCGCTTCTGTACATGACGGGTCATATGTTTTTTACGCCTCAGGCAGACGGAGAGATTACGACAGAGCAGTATCGGGAATCAATGGAGCCTATTGCATCTATGCTGCTTACGCGGGCGAGGACTTCGTATGAAAACGCAACCAGTGCTTTTGATAATTCATCTATTCCAAATTACTATCCGTTTTATTATGAGAATCAAATCACTGATATCTATAATGAAGCAAAAACGAATCTTTTGCAATCGGAAAACTGGTTTGATCAAGAATTATTTTATACAAGTACAAGTAAGTCGTTTCAGTCATTGATTGGTTCTCGTTATGTGTCGTATGCGTGCGCGTATTTTAACTCAACGGATGAGAAACAGTATATTGTATCTCTGTTAAATGAGGCATTGGATCTTCATGGTATTCGAAGTAATGATGCGAAGAACGCTGAGATTGTTGGTATGATTTCTCTTCAATGTGTTGGGGCAGCGCAGACCAGGGTTTTTGAGGCTCAGACATATCTTGATGATGCGCAGAGTAGTATCGACAAAAATGATTATCTTACTGCGTTGTATAAGATAGCGTTTGCGGTGGAACGCAGTGAGAGCGTCGGCTGGTGGTTGCGTATTGGGTTGCAGTTCAATGATACAAATGATATCAATGCGTCTTCTCTTTCGATGTTAACTGAGGAGTATATTGATGATGCCCAGCAGGCGATAACGTATTCAGGTGTGATTCTTGATGAGGTCGGGCAGTCGTCGCAGTATCTTACCGATGCGGAAACGTTTCTAAGTTCTGCGCGTGATGAATTATCTGATGGGTATCCAGCGGCAGCGTTGTTCAAGTCACTGGAGGCGCTCGTGAATGCGAATCTTGCGTTGGAGCTTGTGGATAGTTCGACAAAGGATAAAATTGATCGTGCGCGAGAGCGAGCAAGTATCAGTATTGGTGCGCCTGTGCTCGCAGTGAGTTATTATGAGTATGCTCAGAGTCTTGCGAATGAATCGTCGTTTGACAGTGCGATTGTATATTACAAATATAGTGATCTGATCGCGGGTGCGTTGCGTCTGACAACAAGTGTTTCAGGTAGTCAGTCTTCTAGGTATATTGGTGTGCCTGAGTTTTTGGTGCGGTCATGGTGGTCCGGAATATTTGCGTCACTTGTATTTGTTCTGTTGTTTTTCTTGCTTGGTGGTCTTACTGGGTTTGGGATTGGTTTAATTGTCTGGGGGTTTTTCTCAAAAAGGCAGAAGAATAAATATTTCTCTGATCAGCAGATGCCGCGCAGCATTGAGGATTATTACAAAAAAAACAGGTAGTATCGAGGTTTATTAATTTTAATACTGGGTTGTTGCATAAAGATTATAGAACTCTGAATGGGTCAAAAACTTGATCTTTTAGTATGAAAACCTCTTTTTGAGTTCAGCATCCGAAATCTGAAATGTAAGGTATATGATGATGAAATTCTTATTCAGGAGTTGGCAAAGCAACAGAAAGATATTACTGAGGAATTAAAAGTCATAATGCCTAAAAAGTTGGGAATTTAGGAATATCAGTAAATATGTAATTTTTTTCGTAGTTGAAAGGTAAATAATTTTTCAATGTAACATCTGGAGAATGATGTCGCATATTTGCAGTTGAATTTCTGCGACTTTACTCGTATCATCCCAATTCGAGTTGTGAGTCGGGTGCTGTTGATTTCCTATAGTTTCTTCGATGAATGCAACAAGATAGTTCACAGTCTCTTGATATTTCTGATACAGATCATTAGATACCTGCCCTTTCAATTCCCCTCCGACATCTACTTCAAGCTTAGCAACAGTCTTCAACGTCCGCATAAAGACAACCGGGTCTGCGTAGACTCCTGCAGTGAGACCATCCTTAGCAATTTGAACAACCTTCTCCGCAGTAGGAACCTTATACTGGTCGCCTAACTTCTTGTAGATTTCGGTGGTTTCTATGAGGCTTTTCCAGAGGATATGATGTGGCAGAGAAATCGTTGCCTGGTTGTTGGTTTCGTTTGATTCAGAAACAACATGTGCAGAGTCAGCAACGACCAGAACCGCAATAATCGCAGGATCAACCACCGCATCCACACTGATGTTTCTTGTTGTACCAGCTGCAAGAGATGGTATGAGAACACACCCAAGTTGACGATACTTACCATGTGCGTTCTCGTCAGGAATACCGAAGAATGAGACCTGGAATGGAGTCGTGATATTAATGGTTCCATTGTTTTTGATGGTTGCTGTGAGTTTTATTATTATAGCAGTGTCGTGTTCTGCAGAAAAAATTGTTGAGGCGCTGGAGGTATAATTTGCAGAGATTCCGCCGATCAGTATATCGGTATGAGATGCAACGAAATCGCGATAATACATAATCCAAATCTGATAATCAACAAGATCAACCACACCGTTACTATTGTAGTCTGCTTCAGGATTAAACAAGGGATCACCAATGTTATGACCGAACGTTTGTAGGAATAATGCAAAATCATCGTAGTCAACGTCACCATCATGATCAAGATCACCAGGTATTAGCACCCATGGTTCCATCAGCGGGTAGAGATCCTGATTACTTCCACCGGAGATGTTGTAGTGTGTATCTCCAATACCATCGCTACCAGAGATGTTCTGCCCTGGACCAGAAAACACATCAATGCCCGTGTAATTATCCCAGTAATTCCCACCACTTGGATACCCATTATCCCAAATATTTGTAGAAGTTTCCTCGTATGCATTTTGAACATTGTTGATGAAGTTATTATGATAAATACTATTGTTGTCACTATTGCTAATCCAAATACCATACCAGTAATGCCCGCTGATAGTGTTTCTTGATATGATATTATTATCATTTTGACTATCGATGTATAAACCCATATATTCATTCGAGGAGATGTTATTATCTGAAATGATATTATCATTACCTCGAGTGAATTTTATTCCTACTTGATTGAAACATATGTCGTTTGATGAAAAGATGTTATTATTACATAACCAAGCTAACCAAATACCATAAAATTCATTTTCAAAAATAGAATTTTTCTTAACTATATTATTGCAGGAAAATTCCATAATTTCAATGCTATAATTGTTCGAGTGGATATTATTTTCGATGATGATATTTTCATTACTGTACCATCTCACACTAAGTCCTAAATAATTATATGAAATATCATTACCTGATATAGTACAATTATTAGATCCCCATAATTCGATTCCAATAGTAGTGTTGGATATTTCCGTATTTTGAATAGACACATTTTCGCAATCAATAAGTAATATCTGACCCACATCTTCACTATCAAATAATAAATTTGATTTTCCTTCAAGATAAATTAAAGGTTTATTATTTACTGTATTATTAATAACTAAATTTTGGTAAGAATCAAAGATTAGTAAACCATCATTAAAAAATATATTATTTGATACAACATTGTTGTTGGAAATGAAGATAATATATACCCCAATATCTACGTTTGAGATAATGTTATTTGTTATCGTATTATTTTGACTATAATCTTCAATGCGAATTCCATTAACCTCATGTAAAAAATCGTCTCCCATAATATAATTGTCTGATATAATGTTATTATTACTAGAGATATAAAGATATATCCCTATGCAGCTTTGTTCATCACATTGAATTGTATTTTGGAAAATAAAATTATTTTGAGATGATACGAGGTAAATATTCCAGCCACTAATTTTTTTAAAAATATTTCTTGAAACAGTATTTTCAGAAGAATACAGTCTTATACCATATCCATATTGAATAGTGAAATTATTAATTACCACTTGATTAGCATTTATGTTTATCATTTTTCGATAATGAAGATCAATAATTGTTGTATTTCTATCTTCGCCAATTAGATCAATTGATTTATTTACATCTATTTGTTCAAAATATGTGCCATTAAAAACATACACAGTATCCCCAGGATTCGCGGCATTAATTCCATCCTGAATATATCGAAAAGGATATTCGATCGTCCCATTCCATGGTCCTACTGTATTGTTATCATCAACGTAGATGATTCTTTTAATAAGGGTACTATTCAATACTCCAGATACATTAACAGATACCACATTTGATAAATTTTTTTTATGATTGATTGCGTCTATACTTGATACAATATTTATTCCAATTAATAATATTATCAATCCAGAAATCAAACAAATTTTAAATAAATTATATTTCATTTTATCGACATGACTTTAGAACTATTTACTATTTATAAACGTTTTTAAAAAAGATTATAAATAATGTATAATTTGATTTTTTATAATTAAAAAAAATACGTAAAATAAATTTTATGAAAATAATGATAGATATTATTAATCATTATGGTAATCTTTATCTATTAGTTTTTGTATTGTATTTTTTGTATTTATCGGGGGAGAATAAAATATGGATAGGAAAATACATGTTTTAGTTATAACGCTAGTGATGATCTTGTCTGCTTTTGTTTTCATACCAAGTATACCAATTGCAAAAGCCACTATTTTGTATGTTGGTGGTACCGGTGGCGGTAACTATAGCAAGATTCAAGATGCAATTGACAATGCATCGAGTTGAGATACGATTTTTTTGTTTGCAAATACTTATCATGAGCATTTAACAATAAACAAAGCTTATTTAACAATAACCGGAGAAGATAAATATTTAACAATAATAGATGGAAGCGGAACGGGAAGGATTTTTAATCTTATAGGCCCTTATCAAGCAGGTCATATAACGATTGAATGTCTAACGATTCAGGATTGTCAATATGGTGTATATTCATATCTGCAAGTTGACTCTACAACAGTTCAGAATTGTGTTATTCATAATTGTGCCGCAGTAGGTTTTTATAATTACAATGGCTGGTATAATTACATCGATTATTGTGAGATTTACGATTGTGGTGGGGTAGGAGTACAAATGGCTCATCCAGGGGATCAAAATATTTTGAATAAAAATACTTATGTCAACACGGGTCTTTACGAGTAATGGGACGATATCAGAATCTTATATTCCTCGTTAAAAAATAAATATTTAGAGTATTCCTGCTGGATTATAACTTGAACAACTCTGTTTTCTCCTCATTTTATATAATCCACGATAGACCAAAATTTATTACAAAAAAAACAAATAAGACTGATATGCTTACCCTTCTTATATGGAAATCTCAGCGGAGTTCGATGAGCATTTTTTTCTTGTGAAGAAATCCCAGGATGCTAGTCGTCTCTATAGTAAGAGTCATTTGGGTAAAATTCTTCCCGGAAATCAGTTGCGTTTGGATATTCTTGAAGGACTTTTTTTACTCGGTGAAGGAAAACTTGTGGTGTATCAGAACAAAAAAAAGCTTGATTTTCATAGTCTTCTTGTTATTGCGGCAAAAAAGATTCCTGAGTTTGAGATTAAGTATTTGGTGTTTCGTGATCTTCGGAAACGTGGGTATCCTATCCAGTTGGATGACCAAACAGATCATATACATTTTCATATATATAAAATGAAGACGGCTGATCACAACGATGAACAACCCCATTTCATCTCTGCTTTTTCTGAGCGAGACATCCTTGATATTGATGAAACGAAATCCTTGATTCGATCTGTAGAAAAAAGTAACAGTACGCTTTGGTTTATTATCGTTGATGAGGAGGGGGATCTCACGTACTATGATGTTTCCTTGCAGAATCTAACAGGTAACATTCCTACTAGTAATTTCTCTAAAGGAACAGGTATTCTTCTTGAGAACCGGGTCGTATTGTTTGATGAGCCTCTTATTTCGGATCTTCTCAAGCATGAGTTTTATGGGAAACCCTTTGGTGAAGGACTGCAGCTTTCTTTAGTTGAAGCATTGTATCTTGTAGAACAAGAGATACTTAGCATTCAGACAAGTGATGGGAAAACACTGTCATATCGTAAGTTACAAGAAATCATAAAACAGCGTCAACCTGATATCGAACTGCGACTGTTGGTGTTCCGTGATCTGAAACAGCGGGGACTTATTGTGAAAACCGGGTATAAGTTTGGGACTCATTTCCGTGCGTATACGAAGAACCCTGATGAAACCCATGCAGAATATCTTATCCATGTGGTTCGCAATGGTTTTAAGAGTTCCTGGGCAGAGATAAGTAGAGCTGTTCGACTTGCGCATTCTGTGAATAAAAACATTGTGTTCGCACGAGTCGATGGGAACATCGTTGATTACATCTGTTTTGGTCGGTTGCGGCCATAATGTATTTATAATCAACTGTCCTTTCAAGAAAAATAGAGGGAGGAAGTAACTTATGCTGCAGATCCGATGGCATGGTCATTCATGCTTTGAGATAACAAATGATGTTACGTTGATGACTGATCCGCATGATGGAAAATCCATTGGGATACCAGCGCCGAATGTTCAGGCGGATATTATTCTTGTTTCGCATAATCATTATGACCATAACAGTGGTATAAAAACAGTTGAAAAAGAAGACTCAAAGGTTGTGACAGATGAACGGAAAAAAACGATTGGTTCTATAGAAATTAAGGGGATATCTTCGTTTCATGATGATAGTAAGGGATTGAAACGTGGGAAAAACATCATCTATAAGTTCACCATGGATGGTATCACGTTTTGTCATCTGGGGGATCTGGGGCATGAGCTTGATTCTGAAACCCTTGAGCAGATAGGTGCTGTTGATATTTTGTTTGTACCTGTTGGTGGGACGTTTACGCTTGATGCATCGCATGCATGGAAAACAATTCAGGCAATAAAACCAAAAATTGTGATCCCGATGCATTATAAGGTTAGTGGTTTGTCAATTCCTCTCGCAGGGGTTGATCCGTTCCTTGATCAAAGCAAGATTCGCATCGCTCGTGTGGGAAACGAAATTGATATAGAAAAAGACGATATCCCGCAGGAACAAGAAGTCTGGGTGTTCACCTTATAAGTTTACCATTTTGTTTTGTTAGGTGCTCATAATGAAACATGTTACTCGTGCACAAATCCATGTTTTTCAAGATAAGGTGTTCTTGTTTTATAAGACAAATGGGCGCAAACTCCCCTGGCGAAAAACCACGGATCCTTACATGATTCTTCTCTCTGAGTTTATGCTGCAGCAGACACAAGTACCGCGAGTAATTCTCTATTACAAGAAATGGATTAAGAGATGGCCGACCATCCATCATCTTGCAACAGCATCTCGCAAAGAAGTTTTACAAATGTGGATGGGACTTGGTTACAACAAACGTGCGCTTTCGTTGCATAAGACAGTTCAGATCATCAGTCAAACCTATCGTGGTGATGTGCTTTTAGCAATGAATCATTTTCGTACACTTCCTGGTGTTGGTTTGTATACCTCAAATGCGGTACAGATTTTTGCAGCTAATGAAGATATAGTTACTGTTGATACGAACATCAGACGCATTTTTATTCATGAATTCCATCTTCCTCAAGATACTTCTAAAAAAGAGTTGTGGGCTCTTGCTAAGCAATGTCTTCCAAACGGAAAAAGTAGAACTTGGCATAATGCGCTGATGGATTACGGCTCACTTGTTCTCACTGCTAAAAAAACCGGGATTGCACCCTGTACACGTCAATCACGATTTGAAGGATCTGATCGGCAGATACGTGCTAATATTCTCCGAATTTTACTGGTTTCGTCTTTTTCTTATTCTGAACTCTCAGAAAAAATAGATGTTGATAACACACGACTGAGAAAGATTCTTGAGAAACTCATCCGAGAAGAAATCATCATTCTGCAAAACAAGCGATACCAGATAAGAGAAGAACGCAGCAACTGAGGAGAAGCACCTTATTTTTTTACATAAACAAGAAAAAAATGTGTGATAAATGGTGCAAAAAATTTATTTGGAAAACGTTTAAATAAGGTAAATGAATCCATATATTAGAAATTTGAGGAGATGCGGATATAATATGAAAATTTGGAACCCAAACGAACTTGTTGGAAAAGAAGTTTTTGATGCGAACGGCACCTCAGTAGGCTGGGTAGATAAAACATGGAACAGTTGGAACGAAGAGTACCCTGGATATTTCTTTGGTGTGAAAACAAATGAGCATGTGAGAAACACCCATTTCAGAGGCGCAAACAAACTGATACCAATCTACAACGAATACATTAGAACCACAGGAAATACAGTGACGCTGAACAAAACAATTGACGAACTTTGTCATTACTGGAACACGACAGTCCCTTGCGGACCAACACAATGCCCGATTGAAGAACTTGTCGAAATGCCTGTGTATGACAAGTTTCATTCGAGAATTGGCACGTTTTGCACGTATGTAGAAACCAATGGTACTATCAACAACTTTGGTTTACTGCCTGACCCATACCTTTGTGAGTCTTTGCATCTGCCATACAACACGACATTCCCCATAGAAACCAACTATATCACGTTAGTAAAAGATACAGTGACCCTGGACAAGACATTGCACGAGTTGAAAGACTACTGGCAGTACAAACGTCAACGGTAGTGATAGAAGGATCAAATAATTTCTGAGGGGAATACAATTTCCCTTTCTTTTTCTTCTCCTTTCATTTTGAGTTGAATCGTAAGATAATGTTTTTTTTGTTTTTCGTTTCTAGTTCCTTTTTTGAAATATCTCGGGGTTGACGCAGTTCGGTGGCATTTTTCCTTGTAATCCTGCGATCATGTTTTCTGCAGCCATGATCGCCATCTTTGTTCGGGTCTCAATTGTTCCTGATGCGGAATGTGGTTGCAGGACTGCGTTATCAAGTTTTTTCAGCTGTTCATTTATCTTTGGTTCGTGTTCATATACGTCGAGCCCCGCTCCAAAAATCCATCGTTCTTTCAATGCTTTAACCAATGCTTTTTCGTCGATAACAGGGCCACGGGATGTGTTGATGAGAATCGCGTTTTTCTTCATTTTGTGTAGTTCTTTTTCTCCGATGAGGTGATGTGTTTTTGGACGAAGGGGGACATGTAGAGAAATATAATCAGATTGCGTAAGAAGCTCTGATAGCTCGACTTTTTTTGCACCCAGTTTTTGTTCGAGGATTGTGTTTTTTTGTTCATCAACATACAATACGTTCATGTTGAATCCCTTGCTCTTCAACGCAAATGCGGTTCCTATTTTCCCTGCGCCTATGATTCCTAATGTTTTGTTAGAAACGTCTTGTCCGAGCATGAGAGATGGCGCCCATCCATGGAATTTTCCTGCGCGGGTGAATCGATCTCCTTCGACGATCCGTCGAGCAACTGAGAAAAGGAGTGCCCATGCCATCTCTGCGGTTGTATCAGTTAACACGCCAGGGGTGTTGCCAACGAGGATTCCCTGTTCTGTTGCTGCCTGTACATCAATGTTGTTGTATCCAACAGCGTAGATGGATATCATCTTTAATTTAGGCTCTGCAACAATGACGTCTCTATCAATCTGATCAGTAAGGAGACAAAGGAGTCCATCTTTTCCCTTTACTCCTTTGATGATTTCTTTTTTGGTGAGTATTCGGTCTTCCTGATTGGTTTCCACATCGAATTTTTTTTTCAGGAGTTGAATTCCTGCATCAGGGATTTTTCTGGTGACAAAGATATTCATGAGAATCCTCTGTAAAAATAGTATTGAAAAGAAGGTGGGTTATAAAGATATTTCTTGTGTGTCATAGTTCTTCTTTTACTGTTTCAAAGCAGGCAAAGGTGAGTGTTCTGCCTACTCCTTGGAGTTGGCGGAGTTTATCGACGACGAGTTTTCCGATTTCTTCTAAGGATTTGCCTCGTACTTTGAGGAGGAGGTCGTATTCACCAGAGATGATATGGACTTCATAAACACCGGTTAATTTTGCAATACGTTGCGCGAGTTGTCGTTGGGAGATTTCAGGGTTTGGGGTGAAGGCGATAAAGATGAAGACTTCGGTGGTGAACCCGATTTTTTTGTAGTCGATGATGACGTCGAATGATTTGATGATGCCTTTGTGTATCATTTTTTGTATCCGATCGTGGACTGTGACTCGAGGGATGTTGATATTTGCTGCGATTGCTTTGGTTGTTTTTCTTGCATCTTTTTTCAACTCCGCAATAATCATTTCGTCTTTTTTATCAATCATAATAGTCATTATGTCGGTAATAGTATTTAAAATTTACTTTTTACCGAATATTTGACAAAAAAATTAACAATATGTTTTTATACTATTTGATTACAATATACTTATATGAGTCTTGAAGAAACCACGAAAATGAAAACTGTGTTGAAAATACAAAGCGAAATACGGCGAGTCCTTGCAGACGAACTTCGAAAACGGGAATTCATCGAATTATCCCCCGTAATCCTATCCCCGATCACTGACCCTCTCAACCATCCCACCTCCCCAGCAACGATTAACTGCTACGGGAAAAACTACTCAGTCACCCAAAGCATGATCTTTCACAAACAACTCGCACTCAGAACACTTGATAAATTCTTTGTGTTCTCCCCAAATGTTCGCCTTGAACCAGAAGAACGAAAAAACACGGGACGGCACCTTTTCGAATTCACCCAACTTGATCTTGAAGTAAAAGATGCAAAACGAGAAGATGCCATGAGGCTCTGCGAAGAACTCCTTGTTTCCGTCATAAAATCAATACATAAGAACTGTACAACAGAACTCAAACAATTAGGAAGAAAACTTACCATTCCTAAACAACCATTCAAACAGATCACATACAAAGAAGCATATCAGAAATATGGTGAAGACTTCGAAATGATTCTCTCTAAGATGTGCAAAGAACCGATATGGCTTATTGATATCCCAATTACCGCACGGGAATTCTACGACCGAGAAGATCCAGCGAACCCCGGGTACTTACGGGACATGGATCTGATATACCCGGAAGGATACGGAGAAGCTCTTTCTGGTGGTGAACGCGAATATCAGTATGAACGGATCAAACAACGTATTCTCAGGAAAGGCCAAAACCTCGAACAGTTTAAAGACTATCTGGAGCTCGCGAAAAACGATTTCCCACCCTCCGCAGGATTCGGCATCGGCATCGAACGACTCACTCGATACATCTGTGGATTACAAAGAGTCGAAGAAGCATCGTTGTTCCCGAAAATACCCGGGAAAGTGTGTATCTAATTAATGCTCTTCTCTTTTTTTTCTCCATTTTCTAGATTTCTTTATGTAGTTTCTGGAAATTTAAAAGATTTTCAACAGAATATGAACTCATCGTTCTGATTGATTTATTTTTTTAACTTATTTCTAACAATGTCCTTAATTATTAGTTTTAGTCTGGTGGAGGAAGCGGGAATGTGAACGATGGATCTTCAATGACTTCTGATTCAGCTTTGAAGTAGGTCAGATCCATATGTGTCCAATCGTTGAAATCACCTGTTCCATGGCTTCCGTCAGAATAATCAGCGATTTTTTTGTCCCAGATGTAGTAGTAGTTCATGACGCTCTTGTAATTCCCCCACTCATCAAGGTAATCTTGTTTTGCTTGTTTGCTTTCTGAAAACGTAATGTTATCATTTCCTTCGACAATCCATCGTGATATTCCTAGGCTATGGCCAAGTTCATGCATTGTTGCAGAGGCAAGGACAATCCGTTGTGTCCTTGGTGTGAATGCTTTTCGTTTAAGAAGCAGTTTGTTAAGACTAGTATCTACTGCCATTGTGTCATACATATTGAATTTTGAGGGGTGGCAAAACCCTGCGTTATGACCAACGACAACGTATCTGAAAACACCTTTTCGTTCATCAGAGAAATGATTTTCATAGAACTGAAGCATCATCCCGGAATCCTGCGATAATGTTTCGATATGTGGAAGAAGCTCGCCGCCGCCGTTTGTAGGGTCACCAGGCCATCCGTAGTCGATAAATATACTGATGTTATGCGCAGAGAATCGTTCCATGATGATTTGTCCTGATTCTGGCCAGAACACATGGGCAGGATCTAATAGTCCGCCTTTTTGCATCCCATCAACCTCAAGATAAATATCTTTATAGTAAGGGTTGGCGAAATAGTTCGACATTTGATATTCCTGAAGATTAGTAAGGCCGTCGTTGTCCGGGTCCATCTTTGAATGATTATCGTTTGCAAACGGGTTGAATCCCCATTTCCAATCCCAAGATATTGGGATACCGTCATTATTTGGATCAATTTTTGAGTTATCATCATAGGGACTGACATGTAACACATTTACTTCAGTCCAATAGGGAATGCCATCATGGTTATAATCGGTCTGATAGAGGTTAAACCATATCTCAAAATTCTCTCCAAGGTAATGTCCGTAGCCATCGATGTCGTTCCAAGCATCGTCGCCGTCCCATCGTCCAGTTTTAAAATCATAGGTCAATGATATTTTTTCTTTTTCAACATCTTGATGTCGTAGTTTAAGCAATCCTGTTTTTTCGCGTTCCATTATCGTAAGTGTTACTTCGCTTGTTGATTGATTTTGTTTGACATCGCGGACGATTTTGTTTTCTTGAAACATGGTATCCCAGTCGTTGAATAAGATTTCGCTTTTTGCGCCGCCAGCACTTGCAACATCTTTGCTGATATATTCGAGTCCATCCATGTTTGTTATGAAATAGAACTGTGGTTTTGTTTTCCATGCAGTACCTGATTGTAATATTGTATCGACCAAACCTCGGTGTCGTATCCTGTTGATTTCAATGATGAGTCCTTGAGGAACCAATGGACTGATGCGATCATCAAATTGAGGCACTGCTGTTTCAGTTCCTTTGTCTTCTTTTTTATTATTGTAATAGGTGAAATATACAAAGGTGCCTGCTGCGATGAGACAAGCGATAATTACGATGGCAGTGATTACATACGCTGTTTTTTTTGTACTATTTTTTATTATCAATGTTGACACGGGAATCCCCCAAGGGTAATGTAATTATCTTATATAAATATAGATTACAGTTTATATAAATATATCGGTACAAATAAAAAACGTTTTTCTTTACCTCCCATCTGTAGAATAGCACCATTAATTGAATCAATCTCTGTTTTTGTTTCCCTCTGCACGCTCTGTAGCATAGATGAGTAATTCTCAGCGGTCATACGAACTACTTCTTTTGTCTTCTCCGCCATCTCCTCATAGGTAACCGTTATCTTCTCAGATATTGCAACAACGGTAGATTCTTTACATATCTGATTCATAACATTCATAAGGAGTGGGTTCTCAAGCAGATATCCATTTTTACAAAAAAACAGTGCAGTGAGCGGATTAATACTTGAATTAATGATTGTTTTTATCCACAACTCACGCAGAAAATTTGTGGTTTTAATTGTTTCGATGCCTGCTTCGTTAAATAAAGAAACAAGCTCTGCTACACGAGTGGTGTTCTCGTCTGTTAATTCCCCAAGAATCGTTTGGCCGAGCCCCGTATGACGAATCAATCCAGGTTTCACAAGTACCGCACCATGTGTTGTTACGCCGCCAAGGATGTTTTTTATGTCAACTGTTTTTTTTATTTTTTCGATGTTGTCAAGTCCATTCTGAAGTGATATCACAATAGTTTTTTTGGTGATAAGTGATTTAGCCATTTGTATCGCTTCTTCGGTATCGTATGATTTCACGGTGATGATCAAGACATCAGGTTGGATGTGCACATTATCAATTGAGTCTTCTGCGGTAACATGTACGGTCGTCAGTGTTTTCCCGGTAATGGTTAACCCTGATGTTTTGATGGCTGTGATATGTGGTGTTCTTCCAACTAACACCACGTTATTTTTTTGTGAAAGCAATCCCCCAAACAATGATCCTATTGCACCGGCACCAAGAACAACGATGTTCATACGAGAAGTCCTACCTCCTGGCTTTTTTGATTGATAAAATCTTTTGTCATCGCAAGTAAGGGGTACAATGTAGGAACTGGTATATTATTTTTTAAATTAGTGCTTTTTTCGATGACATCAAAAGAAGAGTCAGCGAACGTTAACCCAGATACCACTGCGTCACATCCCTGGTCAAGAACATTCTTTGAAATTTCTTCATTCAGATGGTTTGATTGTGAAAGATTTAATAAATTTGATGGCGCGTTCCATTCTTTGAGAAACGAAAATATTTTTTCTTTTTGTGTGTCGTCAATTATCGCCATAATCGGTGTGCATCCGCGCCGCATCAGATACCATCCTGCAAGAAGAGACCAAGAGTTTTCAACAAGTACTATTACTTTTCCCTGTGTCCCTAGTGGTAATCCACCACTGCCTGGGATTCGTTTTGTGAAAAGAAATGCGTTTTTGTTTCTGATATCAATCCCTATTTCTACGGTTGGATGTGTTAAATCCACCGCTGCATCGGTATTTTTTCGTATGTCATCTCCAACACGAATGGCGACTTCCTGGCTGGTGAACGGATGATTCCCTGTTCGTGTAACTCGTAATGCAAACCGATCGTTCTCTCGTATGGTTTGTTTTGCGACAGAAACTGCAGAATCGGATATTTGTTGCATCTCTGCTGTTGTCTGTATAGATGGGCTTATCGATGTGATTCCAAAGATATGTTGCAGGATGGTGGTTCCCTGTTTGATTTCATCAGTAAACAAGTATATGCGTCCCCATTCTTTGATAATCCGGCATGTAAGTCCTCTGCGTTCAAATGCTTGACTGATGTTTCTGATTAGTGTTGATTCGAATTGTTTTCGCACATACGGGCTTTTCAGAGATAGCTCACCGTATCGTATCAGGATCAAATCGTATTTCATTTCAAAAACAGCATCATCCATAGGATACATTAACGTTTTCACAGTTTACTGCATGGCTAAAGATGCCTCGTAGGTATACCAGAGATGCCGGAGAAGTTTCAATGCTTCAAAATATATTTGAGGGACATATTTAAGCCCGATTTCAAACGTACTGCATAACCTGCGCAACTCAAAAGCAACAAACGGTTCTTGAATATGGGATACCGCTGGTTTCTGAAAAGCATCTATTATACGTTGCTCTATGATATTGACATTTGTCATCAGATCTTCCATGTGTTGCAAGCGATCTGATAACTCAGCTGTAAGGTTTTGTATCTGCTGATTCGTCGAATTGTTTGAATAATTAACAAGAGGATGGAACTGCTCCAGTTTTTCGATTATTCCTATAGCTTTTTCACAATATTCAGAATAGATGTCACAGAAATAATATGGATATGCGCTGAGCCGGTGTCCATTCAATATTATGAAACTCATGTTAATATAATCTGATGTAATAGTTGATACCTCCTCGGTATTGTTTTGCAAAATAGATAGGTTTGTGTTCAGTCTCTGTATCCTTGTTTTTGTCTCATTCAATACATGTTCCCATGAATCACTAAAATGTACATTCATGGTTTTTTCGCCAAATGCATCGAGTGACGAAATCGGAAAACCCATCGATGTTATGATTTGTGCGCCTTCTTGTGATGTCGCATAAAAGAGTGCATTATAGATTATTCGTCTCCCGTAATATGGATCTCCGTCCCAGTGTATATTATCAAAGATAAGGGAGATATTGTTGGTAAACTCTGGATGTGTGCTGAACAGAACTACGTTTCCCATTCCAAAACGAGAGGTAACCCAGCTCGGAGTGTTCAGGACTTTGTTTCTCAATAGTATGCTGTTTGGGTCACTTTCTGATCCGTTTTCGAGATTCTGTATCGTTGCAATTTGTTGGCTGTTTTTTCCAAGCCAGATGAACCAGGGTCCTTCAAAGAACTCTTTCATGGTGTGATTCAGGCCATATGACAAGGGATGATTGGTGTCGGTAATAGTTGTTGTTGCAACAAACAATGATGTTTCTATTATTTTTTTCTGATTCATGAACGAGTCGCTAATTGATAAACTGATACAAGGAGGAAAGCATGGTAGATTTGGGTTGTATGCGCGAAGAAGAGAAATAAACGGAGTCGGAAAAAGTAGTCCAGATGATCCAGCTATTGCTCCGTAGCAGGAGCCGATGTATCCTCCGCCGTTGCGGACAAACATGCGAATTGCGTTGTTTGCCTGTGTGTTTGAAAGACTTTTTAGTTGTTCTAAGATCGACCCGGGGAGCGGATCATACGGCCACATGAACACGTTGAAGTCGTTGTTGTTCAATTGAACAGATGTTTCGTTATCGAGTAAGAATTCCATGGTGAGAAACCCGCCTGCTTCAGCGATCTGTAGATAGCAGGGCCAGCTGTATCGCGTTGGTACCCCGAGGTGTTGGACGATTTTTGGTTCAGTTAATGGATACGCACTGATTGTCAGTGGGTTTACAAGATAATAGACTGGTACATGGATCGTGTTTTCTTGTTCGATTTCACTTGTCGTATTATAATCATGAATAATCGCAGTGGTCAAAGCAGTGATGTTGGTATCGGATGAAAATGGGATGACAAACGTACCCTTTGGGTGGGTATCTGTCCTGATGACGCCTTCGTCATTGATTTCTTTTGTGTCTGCAGTGAAATCTGTTGCAGCCCAGTAAACGGGGATATGTTCTCGGAGTAGATCGTTAATCATGTTTCTGACGCAACCATTGACAATTGTTTCTTGAGTGGTGTCGTTTCCTGTGGGAAGAGGAACAAGAAACCCATATGAAACATTCGATATGTCTTTGTTTGTTGACTGTGCGGAAAAAAAGAAAACTGGTGCGAGAAGAAGAAGTAATATGAGGATGCTGAGTGATTGATGATAGTGTAGGTTTGATTTCGTAATCTATTTGCCTCCTTGGTTGTACTAAGGTTGGTTTTTTATTTATATCTTTCTATGAATCTCTAAATGTATTGGATGCATTTTTTTTAAGGAGATTACTTGTGTGCAACATCTTTTTATAGTGAAAAGGAATGTTGTTGTGTTTAACGGCAGAGGGGTTAATAAAAAAGTAGCGCTTGTCCCTGGTGTATCTGATCAGTGTCAGTCGTGTCGTCAGTGTTTCAAGGTCTGCGATGCAGGTAAAATCGTGTAATTGGTTGATAATCTATTGTAAACCAAAGATTCAACGAATGCCTCTTCGTATACTTTCAGTTCCCTCATCAAAGGTTTTAAAAGGATGTTAGGGGGATTCAGGGTCTTAAAAAAAAGAGGTCGTCCTTTTCTCTCTTTTCAAGGGGGTTTGCATCAGTTGAAAAATATCGTCATCCGCGGTGCTCGGGAGCATAATCTGAAAAATATTACGGTAGAGCTGCCTAGAGATAAATTGATTGTGATTACCGGTATTTCAGGTTCTGGTAAATCCACGCTTGCGTTTGATACGATTTATGCGGAAGGGCAGCGTCGGTATGTTGAGTCGTTGTCTGCGTATGCGCGGCAGTTTCTCGGGCTGATGAACAAACCTGATGTGGACAGCATCGAGGGACTGTCTCCTGCGATTTCCATTGAGCAGAAAACCACGAGTAAAAACCCGCGAAGTACTGTTGGTACCATTACTGAGATTTATGATTACCTGCGGTTGTTGTACGCGCGGATTGGTACGCCTTATTGTCCGACGCATAACATCAAAATCGAGTCGCAGTCTGCTGAGAAGATAGCAGATCGTATCTCAAAGGAACTGAAAGGTAATGTGACGATTCTATCACCGATCATCCGGCAGAAAAAGGGAACATATGAGCAGTTGTTTAAGGATTTGAACAAAGATGGTTACACGCGGGTGCGGGTGAATAAAACCCTATTTCGGACCGATGAGGAAATCAAATTGGAGCGGTACAAAAAACATGATATCGACATTGTCGTCGACCGGATCAGCGTCTCAGATGGTCCTCGTCTGGTTGAGGCCGTTGAAAATGCGTTGAAAAAATCCGAGGGTCTTCTCATGGTACTTGATTCTAAGGATGTTGAGCATACGTATTCGTCGAAGATGGCGTGTCCTTTTTGTGGTTTTTTGTTTGAGGAGCTTCAGCCTCGGATGTTTTCTTTTAACAACCCGTATGGTGCTTGTGAGGAGTGTCATGGTCTGGGTATCAAGATGGAGTTTGACCAGGATCTGATCATCCCTGATAAAGAAAAAAGTATTGCTGATTGTTCGATTGCATTGTATAAAACTATTCGTGATGGGTGGCGTAATCATTATCTTGGCGCGGTCGCTAAGCATCATGGTTTTGATATTTTCACGCCGATTAAGGATCTCAACGAAGAGCAGTATAAGGCGTTGATGTATGGGTCTGGGGAGCGGATAAAATTTGATATTTCAAGTAAGAACGGTGATGCACATTGGTCTCATGTGGGCTCATGGGAAGGATTGATCCCGCAGTCGGAGCGTCTGTATAAACAAACAGAGTCTGAGTATCGTCGGCAGGATATGGAGCGGTTCATGCGGATTTCTGACTGTCCGGCATGTAACGGGAAGCGGTTGAAACAAAAAGTGTTATCCGTGAAAATCGCTGAGAAGTCGATTGTTGACATCACGGATTTGTCAATTAAACAATGTATCCAGTTTTTTTATGGGCTGGATCTGTCACGTAAACACGAGGAGATCGCGCGGCTTATATTAAAGGAGGTTCGTGCGCGTCTGAAGTTTCTTGATAACGTCGGGTTGAATTATTTGACGCTTTCTCGCGCTGCGGGTACGCTGTCTGGTGGTGAGGCGCAGCGAATAAGGCTTGCGACGCAGATTGGTTCTAACCTTGTCGGTGTGTTGTATATTCTTGATGAGCCGTCGATCGGGTTGCATCAGCGTGACAACAAAAAACTGATTGATACGTTATGGAAACTGCGTGATCTGGGCAACACATTGATTGTTGTTGAGCATGATGAGGAGATGATTCGTCATGCTGATTATGTGGTTGATATGGGGCCTGGTGCTGGGCTGCATGGTGGTAAAATCATCGCAGAAGGAACACCCGCCGAGATAGAGGATAATCCGCGGTCGTTGACTGGTAAGTATCTTTCTAAAAAGCTTCAGATCCCGGTTCCTGAGAAACGTAGGATATCGAAGAAATATATTCATATGCGTGGTTGCAGTGAAAATAACCTCAAGAACATCACGGTTCATATCCCGCTTGGTGTTTTATCTGTGGTGACTGGTGTGTCTGGGAGCGGCAAGTCCACGTTGGTGAACGATATTTTGTATAAGGGACTGATGAAAAAACTGCATGATTCAAAGGATATCCCGGGGAAACATGAGTCGATTGAGTCTGATCTTGAGATTGATAAAGTCATCATCATTGATCAAAGTCCGATAGGTCGGACTCCGCGGAGTAATCCTGCGACGTATACGAAGATATTTGATGAGGTCCGCAGCATGTTTGCGAAAACATCGGAGGCGAAACTGCGTGGGTATCAGGCTGGCAGGTTTTCGTTTAATGTTCATGGTGGTCGTTGTGAAACCTGTCAGGGTGATGGTCTGATTAAGATTGAGATGAATTTTTTGCCTGATATCTACATCGAATGTGAGGAATGCAAGGGGATGCGGTATAATCGGGAGACTCTTGAGGTGTTGTATAAGGGTAAATCCATCGCTGATGTGCTGGGTATGAGTGTGGAAGGGGCGTTGAAGTTGTTTGAGAATATTCCTTCGATTCGCAAAAAACTTGAGACGCTGTCTCGTGTTGGTCTTGAGTATATTAAACTTGGTCAGAGTGCTACGACGCTTTCTGGTGGTGAAGCCCAACGTATTAAGCTTACTAGGGAGCTAGCAAAGAAAAGTACGGGGAAGACTGTGTATCTTCTTGATGAGCCGACGACTGGGTTGCATTTTCATGATGTTGGTAAACTGATTGATGTGTTGAATGGTCTGGTGGATAAGGGTAATACGATCGTGGTTATTGAGCATAACATCGAGGTGGTGAAATCCGCTGATTACATCGTGGATCTTGGGCCTGATGGCGGTGATGCAGGTGGACTGCTTGTTGCGGTTGGTACTCCTGAGGATGTCGCAAGGAATAAGAAGAGTTATACTGGTGAGATTCTTCAGCAGGTGCTGCTAAAGAGAAGGGTTGTATGATTGATCTGAGCATGGTGCCGTCCAACCCCGGGTGTTACCTGTTTCGTGATACCAAAAAAAATATTATTTATGTGGGGAAGGCTAAGAACCTAAGAAAACGTGTTGGTAGTTATTTTCAGAAGCAGCCGATGGATCCGAAAACAACCCAGCTGGTTTCATGTATTGATGTGGTTGAGTATATCGCCACAGACAATGAGCTAGAAGCGTTTATCCTTGAGAACACGTTGATTAAGAAGCATCAGCCGAAATACAACATTGATTTGAAGGATGCGAAAACCTATGCGTATATTTTGTTGACGGATGAACAATTTCCGCGTCTTCTGATCGCTCGGAAGAAAACCGGTGAGGGGACGTTTTTTGGTCCGTTTGTTTCTGGCATTGAACGTGATTATATTCTTGATGCGTTGAGGACGTCGTTTATGCTGCGGACGTGTAATAAAATGCCTAAGCGGCCGTGTCTACGGTATCATATTTCATTGTGTGATGCACCCTGCGTTGGTTTTGTTTCCCAGTCTGAATACAATGAAAAAATCCAGAAGATCGAGATGATTCTTTTGGGTAAAACCAAGGAGCTTCTCGGTAAACTAGATGCTGAGATGAAACAATATGCGTTTGCTGAGGAGTTTGAGCAGGCGTTGCATGTTCGTAAGCAAAAAGAGGCGATTGAGTATTTGCATGAGCGGCAGAATATGGCTCGTCCGCAGTGGTACGACGAAGACGTGATTAATTTTCTAATACATGATAATTCCGTGTATTTGATGTTGTTTAATATTTATAAGGGGATGTTGACGAATAAAAACGAGTTTGTATTTCCGTATCAGAATGATTTTTTTGAGGAGTTTATCGTGCAGTATTACTCAGAGAATCCTGTGCCCGCTGATCTTATTGTGCCGTTTAGGTTTTCTGATGCGTTGAAGGTCTTTCTCTCTGAGAAGAAACATAAAAAGGTGCATGTGACGGTTCCGCAGAAAGGACCCAAGAAACAATTACTTGATTTGGTATTGAAAAACATTGAATTAGCATTTTTTGGTGATGCGGTGAAGGTAGAAGAGCTACAGAAAAAGCTCAACCTGCAGGAGTCACCCAGTGTGATTGAGTGTTTTGATATTTCTCATATTTCGGGGACGTCGACGGTCGGCTCCATGGTGCAGTTTAGAAATGGTAAACCTGATAAAAGCAATTATCGTCGTTTTAAGATTCGGACGGTTGATGGCGTTGATGATGTTGCGGGTGTCGCTGAGGTGGTGCGAAGAAGGTATACCCGTCTGCGGCAGGAGAACACTTCATTGCCTAATTTGATTGTTATTGATGGCGGGCGTGGTCAGCTGAATAGTGCTCTTCATGAGCTGCAGAAGCTAGGTCTAGGTATCCCGGTGATTTCGCTAGCAAAACAGTTTGAGGAGATTTATATCCCTGGTAATCCTTTGCCGGTTCGTCTTGATCGTAAAGATAAAGCGTTGTTGTTTCTTATGGAGATCCGCGATGAGGCGCATCGTTTCGCGATTCAGTATAATCGTTTGTTAAGGAAGAAGAAATTGATAGCATGAATGCGTTTAAGTTAACTACGAATATGACGCCGAAGGGCTCTCAGCCTGAGGCGATACGTCAATTGGTCAGTGGTATTCAGAAGAATTATCGTTATCAAACTCTCCTTGGGGTTACGGGAAGTGGCAAAACTTTTTCCCTTGCGAACGTAATTAATCAGGTTCAGCGGCCTGCATTGGTTATTGCTCATAATAAGACGCTTGCTGCGCAGCTTTATAGTGAGTTTAAAGAATTTTTCCCAGAGAACCATGTGGAGTATTTTGTCTCGTATTATGATTATTATCAGCCTGAGTCCTATATCCCGCAACGTGATTTGTATATTGAGAAAGATGCGGATGTGAACCCGAAGATTGAGCAGATGCGTCTTGCTGCGACCGCGTCGTTGTTGTCGGCTCGTGATGTTATTGTGGTTGCTTCGGTCTCATGTATTTACAGTGTGGGAAATCCCAAAGATTATCTGGGTATGAGTTTTGAAATCCGCAAAGGGATGCAGCTTGTGCGCAATGATCTTCTTCATATGCTTTTGGATATTCAGTATGAGCGCAATGATCTTGATCTTCAGCCTGGGCGTTTTCGTGTGAAAGGCGATACGGTTGATGTAGTCCCTGGGTATTATCAGAATATTTTACGATTTGAGTTGTGTGGTGATCGTGTTGAGCAGGTCAAGGAGATCGACAAGATCACCGGTGAGACGCTGGATATACTTGAGTATGTGTTTGTGTACCCTGCGAAGCATTTCGTGATCCCTGAAGAGAGTAAGAAACGTGCGATAAAATCGATTAAGCTGGAGTTGGAGGAGCGGCTGCCGCAGTTGGGTATGTTGGAGGCGCATCGTCTGAAACAGCGGACGCTCTATGACCTGGAGATGATTGAGGAGACTGGGTCGTGTAAAGGGATTGAGAATTATTCTGCGCATTTTGATGGTCGGAAGTCTGGTGAGAAGCCGTATTGTCTGATCGATTATTTTCCCAGTGATTTTCTTATATTTATTGATGAGAGTCATCGCACGGTTCCGCAGGTTCGTGGGATGGAGCATGGTGATTTTACTCGCAAGAAGTCGTTGATTGATTATGGTTTTCGTCTGCCGAGTGCGTATGATAATCGGCCGTTGAAGTTTTTTGAGTTTGAGCAGTTGATGCGATCTGTCGTGTTTGTTTCTGCGACGCCTGCTGAGTATGAGTTGGGCCGGTCGCAGCAGGTTGCGGAGCAGATTATCCGTCCGACTGGTCTGGTTGATCCGCCCGTCGAGGTTCGTGGTACACGTGGTCAGATTGATGATCTTATTTCTGAGATTTTGTCGACGGTGAAGCGTAAAGATCGTGTGTTGGTGACGACGTTGACGAAGCGTCTTGCTGAGGAGCTATCTGAGTATCTTGCGGCAAAGAAGATCAAAACCCGGTATCTGCATTCTGAGATTGATACACTTGAGCGCTCTGAGATTATTCGGGAGCTTCGCCTTGGTGTGTTTGATGTGCTTGTGGGGATTAATTTGTTGCGTGAGGGTATTGATATCCCTGAGATAGGGTTCATTGGTATTCTTGATGCGGACAAAGAGGGTTTTTTGCGTGATGCGAGTAGTCTTATTCAGATTATTGGTCGTGCTGCGCGTAATGTGAACTCCCGGGTTGTATTGTATGCTGATGTGTTGACGGATTCGATTCGAAAAGCATTGGATGAGACGAATCGGCGGCGTAGTATTCAGCTGGAGTATAATAAAAAACATGGGATTATCCCGACGACGATTATTAAACCGGTTAAGGAAAAGGTTGTGGAGATCACGGATACGAAGTATATCCCAAAGGCTGATATTCCTGCGTTGATTGTGAATGTGGAGCTTGAGATGAGGGCTGCTGCAGATAATCTTGATTTTGAAAAAGCGATTATGCTACGGGATAGGGTTAATAAATTGAAGCAGACGTTAGTAAAATAGATATCTCTGATACATGTTTATAGGTCATTGTGGAGTATGATTTTAATATGGGTGAATCTCAGAAGAATAAGCAAGAGTTTTCAGATGTAAAAACACAGTTGATTAACTTGGAAAACGGAAAAGCATTCGGGATAATAATTGCGATGCCGGTTGCACCGATTGTTCTTATCAAAGCACGACAAGGGTATGTGATGTGTGGGTATCTGAACATGGCAACAGCAAATAAACTTGGGGACATTGCAGGGAAAGTCTCTGGTGTGAAAACATTTGAAGATGTGTTAAATGCAAACATCGTCGAGGTATCGGAAAAGGCAAAGACCATGGGGCTTTCAGAGGGGATGAATGCAAGAATGTTTCTCAACAAACTCATGTAAATAGGTGAATTGTATGTTGACAATCAAGGATGTCAAAGAAGCATATGTGGTTCTCAAACCAGTTGTGCATCATACTGCTCTTGAGTATTCGAGAACATTTTCTGAAATCACGAAGTCGCAGGTGTATCTGAAGCTTGAGAACCTGCAGAAAACCGGGTCGTTTAAGATCCGTGGGGCCTACAACACAATCTTTCATTTGAGTAAGGAGGACAAAAAACGTGGTGTAATCTGTGCATCAGCAGGGAATCATGCTCAAGGTGTTGCGTATGCAGCGACGTTGCTTGGTGTGAAATGCACGGTGTTTATGCCTATTTATACGCCGCCTGCGAAGATCCTTGCGACAAAAGGGTATGGTGCAGAGGTTGTTCTTGAGGGTGCAACGTATGATGATGCGGCATTGGCTGCGGCTGAGTACGCAAAAAAACATAATCTGATGTTTATCCATGCGTTCAACAATGAACAAGTAATCGCTGGTCAGGGGACTATTGGTCTTGAGATATTTGAGGATTTACCCGCTGTTGATGTGGTTCTTGTCCCTATTGGCGGTGGTGGGTTGATCTCTGGTATCGCACTTGCGTTAAAAACATTAAAACCTCAAGTAAAAATAATTGGTGTTGAGGCTGAGGGTGCGCAATCGATGAAGCAGTCTCTTGAGAAGGATGTGATTGTGCCGTTGAAATCTGTTGCGACGATTGCTGATGGTATCGCGGTGAAGACTCCAAAGGATCTTACGTTTGCTCTTGCGAAACAATATGTTGATGAGGTTGTGACGGTCAACGACGATGAGACCGCCCATGCATTGTATCTGTTGCTTCAGCGATCAAAACTTGTGGTAGAACCTGCTGGTGCGGTGTCACTTGCTGCATTGTTGAGTAAAAAGGTGTCGTGTTCAAAACAGAATGTTGTCTGTGTTCTCAGTGGTGGTAACGCAAATCTCTCTTTGCTTGAGCAGGTGATTGAACGCGGCATGCTCAATGAAATGTTGATGGTGAAAATCGCAATCACTGTTCTTGATAAACCAAAAATGCTTAAAGAAATCCTTGGTGTTCTTGCGAATCTTGGGGCGAATATTCAATCCATTGTCCATGATCGTTGTACGACTGCGGTGCCGATCGGGTACGTAAAAATCGTAATTACGTTTCATACATTGGGCAAAGAGCAAATCGATGTCATTAAACACGAGCTGGATAAGAAGCATCTTGAGTATCAGCTTCTTAATTAGTGGTTATCGCAGATGTACTCTGTTCGTCTGTATGTTTTTCGTTTTTCTTTTTCAGGGTTCTTTTTTGTATGAATTCAACAATACATCTGAATGCTGATGTGAGCAACGCAAAACCGATGATGATCAGCCATATCGTTGGGTCTGTAATTGGTTTTGTGCTAAAGATGGTATTGAAAATAGGGATGTATGTAATTGCAATTATCATAAAAATTGTTATGACAAGGAATGTTTTAAGCATTTTATTTGGTGCCTTGAATTTCTGTATAAGTCCTCCTTCGCGTAGCATGAAGACGTAGATCTGTGGTGAGAGAAGCGTGATGAGAAAAGCGCTTGTTCCTGCTAGAAGCATATCTTTATTTGAAAGTGTATAAACGGTGAAGTATCCAAGAGTAATCGCAAGACCAAAAATGATGCCGTCGACGATCATCTGGATTCGGTTGCGTTTGTTGATAATGGGTTCTGATAGGTTTGATGGTTTCTGTTTCATGATGCTTTCATCTGAGGGATCGGTACTCACAGCAATTGCTGGGAAGCTTTCCATGATCACGTTTGACCATAGAATCTGAAGGGCTGTAAGCAATTGAAACGCTGTGACAGGCTGAACAATCCACGATAGTATCGGGGTGATTAATAATCCTGTGACTTTACCTAGGTTGTTTGTGATAAGATAGCGTATGAGTGTTTTTAGATTCCTATAAACCGTTCGGCCTTCTTTTATCCCTTTGATGATTGTTGAGAAATCATCCTCTGTTAAAATCACGTCTGCTGCTTCTTGAGCTACTTGGGATCCTGCGCGTCCCATGGCGATGCCTACATCCGCTTTTTTTAAGGCGGGTGCATCGTTGACGCCGTCACCAGTCATTGCGACGATGTGTCCGTTTTCTTTTAGTTTTCCTACGATTCTAAGTTTATCAAGAGGTGCTACGCGGGAGTATACACGAATGTTTTCAACATCTCTACTAAATTCCTCTTCAGTAAGTTGTTCGAGTTCTTTTCCTTCGATTGCTTGGGATATGTCTGAGGCGATGCCGACATGTTCAGCGATGGAGAACCCGGTTTTTTTACTGTCTCCGGTGATCATGACGACGTTAATATGGGCATCTTTTGTTTCTTGTATGGTGTGTTTCACTTCGTCTTTTGGTGGGTCGTAGATAACAGTTGCTCCAAGAAAAGTGAATCCTTGCATATTTTTTTGATCTATTGTATGTTGTTCTGTTGTTGTTTTCTTTTTTGCAAAACCGATAAGGCGGAATCCTTTTTCTGAGCGGGTCCCAAGTTCTTTTTTTATTATTTCTTTTTGACCTTCGTTAAAATGTGTGGTGGTTTTATTTGCGTATACAGTGTCGCACATGTCCAGGATTTTTCCTGGTGCTCCTTTGGCAAAGATAGTGTGTTCATTTTTTGCATCGGTGATTACTGCAGCTGAAAACATGAAATCAGATGAAAACGGGATTGTATCGTGAACATGATATGTGTGGAATTGTTGTGGTTTGAATCCTGTGATAATCCCTGCTTTGATGAGGGATGTTTCTGTGGGGTCTCCCATTTCTTTTTCTATGTTTCCATCTTTTTCAATGACGTGTGCGGTTGAGCATTTCACCGCGGTGAGAAATATATCATGAAACACCTCGGATTCGCCTTCCGCGATAAGAGTGAATATATCACTAGTGTTATGAAATTTGTTTCCAATGAAATATTCTTTTACGGTCATATTATGTTGCGTAATCGTCCCTGTTTTATCGGTACAAATATAATCGACATTTCCCAATGTTTCAACCGAAGAAATTTTTTTAATAATCACAGAATTCTTTGCAAGGCGTTCAATCGCTAGTGATAATGCAATGGTGATTGATGCAGGTAGTCCTTCAGGGAAAACCGCAACCATGATGCTTACCGCAATAAGGAATACGTTGAAGATTTGTTCTTGAGTGATGGCTTCAGGCTGTTGCGTGAGCTGCAAAAAGGAAACAAGCCCAACAAGAACCGCTGCAGTGACCGCTAAAATCAGGAGGAATTTTATCTCTTTTTTCATTTTCTTCTGAAGTGGTGTTTTTTCGTCTTCTTCGTCCTGGATTTTTTCTGCGATTTTCCCCATCTCAGTATGAACACCAATGTTTATGACGAGTGCTTTACCAACACCATCAAGGATTTTACTACCGGTAAATGCAATGTTTTTCATTTCGTAGAGTTTCAGATCAGATCCCTTTAACGTTTCAACGATTTTTTTTATAGGTTCGCTTTCTCCAGTGAGATGAGCTTCATCTACTAAGAGGTTTTTTGCTTCAATAATTCGTGCGTCTGCAGGAACAATATCCCCTGCTTCAAAAAGTACGATGTCTCCGGGAACAAGAAATCGGGATGCAATCACATCGATGTTTCCATTGCGAATAACTTTACATTGTGGAGAAAGCATTTTTTTTAGTGCTTCTACTTCTTTTTCTGCTTTTCTATCTTGAATTATTCCAATGATTGTGTTGATGATGACAACACCGATGATTACCGCTGCTTCAAGATGATCCCCGATGATAAATGAGAGGATTGAAGCGATAATAAGGATAAAAGCCATCGGTTCAATGAGTGCTTTAATGATTTTTTTAAGAAGTGTTTCTTTTCTTTTTTCAGGTATTTCATTAAACCCATATGTTTTTCGTAGCTGTTCTTCTTGTACGTTTGTGAGTCCTTGATGTGACGATGCTAGTTTTATTAGAGAATTTTCAGTGTCAATACTAGTAAATTCGCTTAGTTCCATTTTACATCAATCCTATTTTTACTGGAGAACCAATGTAGGTGAACGTATAACTTGTTTTTAACTTTTTTAACCATCACAATCTATATAAGTTTCTAATCTATATTTCTGGTTTGAGGATGAGACTATGACCAATGTGATAGCAGAATTTAGTAGAGGCGCAGATAAGATATGGAAATTGCTCAATGCTCAAGGCCCTATTTCAGAGACAACCTTGATGAATATGACAATGCTCAACGAGCAGATGTTCTACGGTGCTATTGGGTGGCTCGCTCGAGAAAATAAAGTCAATAGAAACGGGCATGTGTACAAGCTTGGGCCAACTAATCTCACCGATAAAATCGGGACAGATGCCGGAAAGATATGGGGTCTGCTTACGACTTTAAAAGAAGCAGATATGAATGCAATCGCGAAACTCTCACAGGTCAATGATGCAGATGCATATTCTGCTCTTGGATGGCTTGCATGTGAGCAAAAAATAGATGCGAAAAGCATGATTGTTCTGAAATAAAAGATTTTTTCCTTATCTTTTTTTATCTTCTTTTTTTCTTTGAATACACATTTTTTTTAAAAGATTTGTTTTTAAAA
>JAPKYE010000062.1 GCA_026394495.1 Methanobacteriota archaeon
GGTAACTGAAAGTGAATATACCGAAACCGTGAGTTATGATCCGTACGGCAGCCCAGGACACACCGAGTGTTATAACCTTACGTTTTCCTTCATCCCAGATTATCAATTCAGATACGCTCCAGGGGACGGAAGCTGGGATAACACAACGAACGCAACCGATGATACTCAATCCTGGAATTTCATGATAAATGCTGTTGATGCTGGAAACAATTCAGATTCAATTACAGATGAATTCGGTGTATACTCCTATACAGAGATTATGAACGTAGGGTGGCCATCCATACTGGGTAACCCTGGTGTGAATGCAACCGCTCAAAGTAATATAACAATCCTGACGCGATCCAATGGTAATTATTCATTGTCTATCGATGTTGGGAATTTAACCCATAACACACACCCGACAGCAAATATGTCAAGAGATAACATATGGTTACGCGGTGGTGACTTAGATAATTCTGACAATTTCACTGCAGATAGCGGGGTGATTTACATCTACGGAGGTGCAGGAAGCTACCACCTTGCACAAGCCGATGGAACAAGTCTAACAGCAAATGATTTAGAGTATACCTGTGATATCCCTGTTGGTCAGATGGCGGGTGACTATACCGCAACCATTGATTACCATCTCATAACAACCTAAGGAAAAAAGAGTCTACTTTTTTTTCAATAACTGATGAATATTAAGGAAAAACCTTAAGAAATAGATTAAGATAAGAAATACTGATGGAGAACTAGACAGCTCTCTGTTCATACAGGAGAGAGATGAGTGGGGATGAAAACAGAAAACACAATGATTGTATTAGTAATACTGTTACTGAGTGTATCAACTATTGCATCTGTTGTTACCGCAGCTGATAACGTTACTGTCAAAATCAGTATACTTGATGGAAAAGAACTTACCCGTTTTAATAAACCTGAACTCATCGCTGGTCTGTGGCATTACGTAAATCTGACGATATATCAGACAATCGATGAATTTACACTCAGGGTCTACAAAGGAGATACACCACCAACACAGAACAAGAACATTACAAACTACTATGAATGGGAATACGATGAAAATACGCAGCTGAAATGGGCTGACATCAGCGGGTACAGTACCAAGTACATTAAACCTGATTCGTGTACGAAAAATGAGAATGTGTACAGTTTTTATATCGGTGTAGACGACACCTTACCGAATATAGTGGATTATTATGAAAACTGGACGCTTGATGTGTTTTCAAATGGAAATCAATTGCACTCCGATCGTCTTGTCATTGCAAAACTAAACACCGGCATCTCCATGAGTAAACCAGCATCCATTTCCTTTTTTGTTTATCCATTTACTACGATGGATGCCCAAGGAGACGCCTTCTTTAAAATAGGAAATGTCGGTAATATCCCTGTGTCACTTACGATTGATTACGAACAATATGACAATATTGTGGAAATCACGAATTTTAACACCAATATATCAATCGATGAAGTGACCACTCATTACATCACGGTACATTCAAAAAGTTGGCAGCCCAAAATCTTAGAAATGACTGTAGAAGGGGTTGGATCATATCCTAAATCGTTCTTTATTGACTCGGATGCGACGGTCGTTCTCTACCCCGCCTTTACCATAGACATCCCACTACTCCGCATCCACATTGGACATAATAACTACAAAATTAACGAACTGTCTGGAACAGGTGTTACCTTTCAGCATCTGGATCAAGTAACGATGTATGAAGGAGAAATAAAAGAAATCAAGGCATATGTATCTGGTGATGGGGCAGTCAACCTGGATGTGAGGACCGATGAACAAAACATTCAACTCATTAAATTGTATGATCACAATACTGAAACAAGCTCTCCGATTATGTTTACATCTTCTAATACATCAGAACGTATTATTACAGTGCGGGTTAAGGCAATCAGTGAAGGTACCACGGGTGTTATTACATATACATTAACGAGTGGAGGGGCAACTCAAACCTATACGACTCAAATCACGATTGGACCACCAGCATCTTCTGATGATAATGATCTCTCAGCAAGCCCTGATTTCATCGGTAAAATAATTGTGGTTATGCTGGTCCTCATTGTGGTCATCTATATGGTTGTTTCCCACCTACGACACAAAAGGGGGTAGTCTTTCTTTTATGAAACGCCATCTCATATATCTTGCCATAGTCGTCTCAACACTTTGGGCTTCTTCCATGTTTTTTGCAGGTATTGTATATGCGGGTGAAGCAGGCGTCGGAGTAATTAATGTCCCACCGAAATATGGGTATATACGAGTTGAACAACAAGATAATTTAATACGAGTATATCTAACCATTTCTGATTATAATTCCTGGGGAGATATTGAAGAAGTAAACGTTACATTAGATAATTATGGGACTCCCATTGCCACATTTATCTTCAAGCAATATCAGGATAAAGAATCATACCTTGAAGTCAATGAATTTAGCGAGATACCAGAAACATTACATTTGCTCCAGAAAGAAAAATGTTTGTATGAAAAATCAGATAGTTCAGAAACGATCGATGATCGATGCGACCTTGAAATACGGTTTGTGTTTCAAAAAACATTGTTTACTGGCCTTCACATCTTAATTACCGATAGAGACGGATTAACACCTGCAGAGGCTTATATTCATTATAGCACTGAGGAAACGATACGCGAAAGTAACATCCTTGTGTTACCGTTTATAGGTGGGACGATATCGGTGAATATTCCACCCTATCTTCTCAATAATCTTGCTCTGATCATCTCAACATTTGGTACCCTGTATTATTTTAAAAAAAAGGGTTATCTGAGAAAAAGAAGAAGTTACTATGAGAAAGTATAACGAGGTCGTATGGCTTTTTCCGCGTGGATTATTCATATTTTTTTCTATTTTCGCTTCAGTAAAATTTATTTTTATTTTCTTTTTTCGCACTGCATATGAACCCCTGTTACTCTTCAATTTTACCCCGTTGTATTTCGTATCCGGACTAAATAATTTACACTTGTTATTTTTATCGTTGGCCGTCATCCTCGTAGACACCTATCTTCATGTTAAAGCAACGAAACGAAATCTCATATATTCATATCTTCCAACCTCCTTGATGATTTCTGGCGTCGGATTGACCATCATGTTCGCAGAAGCCAGTATTTCGTATATTTTTCATTACATTGTCTTTTGTTGTTTATTACTCGTTGTGATCATTGATCAAAAACGAATTTTGACTCTAACAGACACAAAACAAGTGCTACCCGGAAAAAAACCGTTTAACCTCTGGGATGAAAAAGAATCAACAACCCGTGCATCTCACTTACCGGACCAAGAACCGATACAACGATATGCAGCACCTTCGCTCACAACTGATAGTGTCGCCCTTAATGAGTTAATAGACTCATCGGAGATGATGGCGCAAAGAATACAGGTCTTAAACGGATTTCTTGAAAGAAAAATGATAAAACTAGAGAAAGCAGAACAGGAAATAGAGGAGCAAAGAAAGAACCTTATTGAACAGCAGGAAATGTTCATCGATCGTTTAATCCATTATTATAATAGAAAAGACAATATCCAGGTTGTCAAACCGACCGAGCCGATTCTTATTGAACCGATGATTGTTGAAGAGAAAATCGAAAATCACTTGGTTATTGGTGGCACCACAGAGTGTATTGTTGTCGTACAACGAGGTATTGTTAAGCAGGCTAGTGGCTCCTTTGCTGAGATTCTCGGTTATGCAAAGGATGACATTATTAATAAAAGCTTGCTAGGTTTCTTCACTGATCAGGGAAAAGAAGAAGCAAAAAAATATTGGCTTGGCAACCTAAAAGGTGCTGGTTCCAATTCATATAAAACGGTATTTTTAACAAAAGAATACAAAGAGATACCTGTTGAAATCACCGTGAAACCAACTATTTATAATGGGATGTTTGCTGAGTTTCTTATCGTCAAAAGCAGTAACACTACAGAAACATAATATCCCTGCTGTTCTTATAGAAAAAGTAATTTGGTATTTTTTTCCTTCAATGACATCGTACCACACATGTGAAAAAAAAATGCATTAGATCTCTTGCGAAATAACCATTTTTAATGCATAGTATATATTCCTCTACATCGGATGGGATGTAGAGATGTTGACGTATGAAAAATTATCAAAAAAGCCAGGGATGTTTCACACATTCACCGGATTAACTCCTAAGGAATTCGACAAAATATACACGCAATTGGAACAGCAATATCCACAATATGAACAGAAACAGATTCACACGATACGACCGTATGACTTCTATCGTCTGCGGACTGGTGAATATCACCGTATAATCAGAGTAAAAACAGTATGTCGAGGAGGTTAAAAGAAAACAGTTGCTCTGGTTTTACAATTACGCAAGATGTCTATCATATAAAGAAAAAAAATATGTTTGAAATGATTTACCTGAAAAACATTTAAGACAGAATACTATGTCCTGGTACACATAGGGCCAGTGGTCTAGTGGCTATGACGTCGCGCTTACAACGCGGAGATCGCCTGTTCAATTCCGGCCTGGCCCATTTTCACTTTCATTTGTTATCTTTGTAAAGGTTTTTCTAAAATAAAGAGTTCATAGACAACAACATAGCATAGGAAAAAAGAAAAAGTTTGAGGAGATTACCCTTATTATGAATAGGAAATTATTCCCCCAATTAATAAACAAATTATTGGTAATGTTAGTCGATCAAAGGTAGATGTTATAAGGAAGGTGGTGATATGAAAAAACAATCCTGTTATACTTTTATTTTACACGGTAACAATTTAAAAATATCAATAGTGTTTTTTTTATTCCTTTTTTTGTTTTTCGTCGAATTATCACCCTTATCACAAGCAGCAGACCTTGTACATCAATTTGATTTTAATGATGATCTAGATGATACGCTGGGGACAGAAATCTCACTCACGGTTCATCCTAATACTGCGTCAAATGGTTATGATTCTGGGGAATGGTGGTGGACAGCAGATGATTCCCCTGGAGGAGGATTGACTCTTGAAACAAATTATATCACCAATCCTCAAAATTACTCCTTAGGATTTCGTTTCGAATTCGATCAAGTTGGACCAGGGTATAAGAAAATCCTCTCCTTTAAAGGACCCAGTGATGACAACGGGCTGTATTTTATAGGTAGCAAGTTAGTGTTTTATCCGTTTAGTCAAAATGACGAACTAACCTATTACCCAGATACTTTTTATGATTTTATTTTTTCCCGTAACTCTGATGATGTTATCAGAGTTTACGTTGTTCAGGAAAACGGATCTGTTACCCAGGTCTATGAAGAAGATGATCCAACAGATGCCTCAGTTCCCAGACAGGTTGCTGATAAATATGAGTTCATGTTTTTTATGGATGACACAGCAACGAACGGTGAGTGGACGACAGGGGGCTCAGTAAAAAACATCCGCGTTTGGAACAGTCCCCTTCAGGAAGATGAAATCGAGTATGCGCTTTCCGATTCGGTCACTGGAGCGGCAACGAATATAACCACCACTGCAGCGACATTAAATGGGACGGTAAACCCAAATAATTCCTCAACAGTTGTTACCTTCGCGTACGGTCCAACTGATACATATGGTACTGAAGTAACCGCGGATCAAAGTCCGATCAATGGTACGATAAATTTCAATGTGAGTACGACGATAACCGGACTTACCCCCAATACACAGTATCACTATCGCGTTCAAGCGGTAAACGCTGGTGGCTCAAGCAACGGTTCAGATTGTACATTTACAACACTCTCAGATAACAATGCTCCAACAATCACTAATCCCATACCAACAAATGAGAGTACATCAATTGATGTGATGCCATTGATGAATATCACCGTTGAAGATGCTGATGGTGATAGTATGACGATTCGGTGGTACAGCAACAGCAGCGGCAGCTGGGAATTGTTTGCTATCAATATTTCTGTTGGCAATGGGACGTATCATCAGACAAACAGTAACTTCAGCAACCTTGGCACCACGTATTGGTGGAATGTGTCGGTTTCTGATGGTATTGATACGAATGATTCTGCGGTATTTCATTTCACCACTCCTGCAAATAATCCACCACTTCAACAAAACCATACCCTTGTCAACACCTCAAGAAGCTATTCACTCTGTTTGAATGCTACAAATGCAACACGTTATCCTTCTTATTTATCGATTAATCTTTCTGATTCAGATGCTCATAGCATGAGTATTAACATCACGACAAACGCCACAGGAACATGGAATGTTGTGAATTCCTCAACAGGATTAAACAATGGAACATACACCGCATACAATCTCACTTGGATTAACCAACTCAACACCACCTACTACCTCTGGATCAATCTTACAGATGGATACGACTGGACCAACCAGTCATACACCATCACCACCCATAGTGAATACATCCCGGATCCACCAAGTAGTCTCACTACAACCGCAACAAGCTCAAGTCAAATCAGTGTAACATGGACAAAAGGGGACCGAACAAACAAGACAATGATCAGATACAAACAAGGAGCAACAGCACCCGTAAATGTAACCGATGGAACAGAACTCTACAACAGCACAGGTACATCAACAAGTGCCACAAGTCTCTCCGTAAGCACCCAATACAGCTTCACCGCATGGAGCTACAATGACACCGGAGGGTACTACAGTCTTTTCAATGTAACAGCTTCAGCAACAACATCAGCATCATCCGATGGAGACAGCTCCTCCAGATCACATTCTCATGCAACAATAGGAAATCAAACTCAGGATAACATTCAGGAACCTGAAGATACAGACAATGATGGACTACCCGATGACCCAACAAACGACAACCCTATCAGCGACCCTGATGATGACAACGACGGACTTGATGATACAATTGAACAAATGCTCGGAAGCAACACCAAAGACAAGGACGATGTGAAAAACATAGAAACAGACATCAAAGACAGCTATCTCGTAGACACAAACGGAGACGGAACATACGACACCTACTACTGTTCAAGTACTAATGTTCATACACAAATGGTAGCGATCAGCTCTACATCACACCTCATCGATACCAACAACGACGGCCAATGGGACTATGTCTACAATCCAACAAGCGGAACAATAACACCATATGAAAGAACTTCAACAACAGAAAGTGGAATACCACTGCGATACATCATCATTGCTACCATCGTGATTATTATATTTATCACCCTAGTACTCGTATTGATGATGCGAAAAAAAGATTCAAAGAATCAAGAAGAACAAAAAAAGAAATAACCTACCCTTGATAAAAAAATTAAAGAACCAAATCTTATTCCGGTATCAGATTCTATGAACATCACACTCACACTTGGAGAATGGATAAACGAACAACTCCACAAAACAGGCATTACCACAAACACGTACGTTGGCGAAGGAATCGCAGCAGCCATCTTCTTTGCTTTAACTATTCTCGTCGGATGGATCGTCTACCATATCTTCGAACGCCATTTCACAAAATGGGCACAAAAAACAGAAACCACACTCGATGACGAAATAATCAAGAACATAAAAAAACCTGCGTACTTCTTCGTCGTCCTCATCGGATCATTCTACGCAATCAACCAATTATCAATGCTTGATCCGTACACAAAAGAAATCGCACAAATCTATGCAATCGCCGAAATACTACTTGTCGCTTTCATCGTCACCCGTGTCATCAACGTCTTCCTCAGCTGGTACGCAGAAAAACTTGAGAAACAAAAGAAAAAGAAAATCGACAACCGCATCCTCTCCGTCTTCAAAAAATTCCTTTTTGGAATCATTTACCTTATCGGTTTTGTGTTAATTTTATATGCACTCAAAATCGATCTCTCCGGAGTCGTCATCGGGTTGGGAGTCGGAGGAATCGCGATCGCATTTGCATTACAAAACATCCTCAGCGACGTCTTCAGCGCGTTCTCCATCTACTTTGACAGACCCTTTGAAGTCGGTGATTATATCGTTGTTGGAAACAATGGTGGAACCGTCACAAAAATCGGGATGAAATCCACCCGTATGCAACTTCTCCAAGGAGAAGAGATGATTGTTTCAAACCGGGAGATAACCTCTGGAAGCGTACGTAACTATAAAAAAATGACGAAACGACGTGTCGAATTCACCATCAGAGCAAACCAAAACACTTCGTTAAACAAACTTAAAAAGATCCCGACAATCGTTGAAAACACAATCAAAACATGCGAACCAGCGGAATTTGACATGATTCATCTCCGAGAAATCGGACCATTCGCCTACAACTTCGAAGTTATCTACTACATAAAAACCGGAGATTACCACATCTACCTCGATACACAAGAAAAAATAAATTATGCGCTCAAAGAAGCATTTGAAAAAGAAGGCATTGAGTTTGGATTCCAGGGAAGAACTGGATCCCCCGCATAACTTTTTAATGGATTCCACCGCGAAGACCGATAAACGTATTATACGACATAAACACAGCATTCGGTCCAACATGTTTCAACACATTATTCAAGAAAATGAAAGATTTTCCCACCATATCCCATTTCACAAAATTTTGAGCAATACAATACGGATACTTCTCAGGATGCCCTTTCGCAATACAGGTTCCTGCGATATCCCCACTCACAAGCGCACGATAAATCCCCTGACCCGTCAACGGAAACGCGCCAACACCTGCATCCCCCACAAACAACACGTTCTCATGCATGAATGGCCGCTGCAACCCAAGAGGAATAAGACCACCCGTAACATAGTTAACATGACCGGTAATTTTTTGTTCTTCCTTGAAGGACTCAAGTAACTCCCGTAAATTTCCTTCAAATTTTCCCATAACCCCAATACCCAGATTAATTTCCTGTTTCAAAGGATCCCGCGGGAAAATCCAGAAATACCCAAAATCACCACAGAACACTATTTTTACAGTATCAGAAACAAACGCGTTTGAATCCTCAAGCGTCTGCTGAAAAGTAACCCCGGTGATTCCCATCGGGATATCAAGCTCACGTTTCACTGAACTAGGGCAGCCTGAAGCATCAATGACATAGTCGCCATCAAGATCACAAATAGTTTTTATTTTATCATTTGTCTGAATAACGGCCCCAAGCTTCTTTGCAGATCGTGCTAATTGACAAATAAATTCCTGTCGATTAAGCATACATGATGACATGCCTGGTTTACGATACGTGAAATGATGTTTCTTTCCGATGATGGTCTCACTCTTGTAAATTTCATTAAAAATACTTTTTCCCATTGGCTTCCATTTCGCCCATTCCCGCTCAATTGTATGCGCTTCACCACACCGCCTTCCCTCGTGGTTATACCCAATGGTTTTATATTTTTCATGCACAACCACCTGGATCGATGGATTCTGCTGTTTAAGGGAAATCGCAGAACTAAAGCCGCTAAGGCTACCCCCGACGATATCCACTTTTATGAGTCTCACCTAAGCATTGTGTTAAATAAGAAAATACATCTCCCCTACATACGTTTTTCGAAAGAAAACAACCAATCGAAAAAAAAATCATTTTGGATAGTAAGTTTCATAAGAGAGGGATATATTCCACCGTTGAATTATATAGCCCCGTAGTGTAGTGAGGTCTCTAAGGGTACAAACCTTGAGGCCCTATAAGTCAATCATCCGAGACTCTGGATCTCGGGACAGCGGTTCGAATCCGCTCGGGGCTACTCTCTTTTTCATAAAAAATTAATCAAGAATCTGCACAGAAATCATATCATTCACATCTATCAATGCACCCTGGGTACGTTTCCCAAGACTACAATTCACCACAGTAGTTGAACCAACAACCGTAAAACCAGGGTCTTCATGAACATGACCACATAACACCAACCTTGGTCTATGACTATCGATCAGTGTTCGAAGTTCCTTATTTCCTATATGATGCCCGATAAACACCCGATCCATTGTCCTAAAAGGAGGAACATGCGTGATAAGAATACTCTTTTGATCAAGGACCAAATCAAGAGATTTCATAAAACCAGCATCATCGATCTGTAGACTTGCTAACGATAAAGGAAGATCACCGCCAACCCCAATGAAAGGCAAATCATGCTCAATGATGCATCTTCGATCAATATTCTGCGCTTTACTCTCAGTGATTGCATCTCCTACATCAATCGAATCAATATTCCCAGGGACTGCAAAAGTTTTTATTGGTATCTGATTCAGGAAATTTTTTGCGGTTTCACCAGGACCAAACTGCGTGATATCACCACAGATCACAACAATATCTGGTTTATGTGCCTGGATCTGATCAAGGATAAGATTCAGTCGATATTGCGCACCGTGAATATCTGCCGCAGCATAGATTATCATAGTCTCTACAACAGAGAATAAAACTTGTGTTAAAATACTGTCGTTCAAAAAAGGAACAAAACAAGTGATTGTTAAAGGGTTATTGAGATGATATCTTAGTCGCTCAACAGATCATCACTGAATAAAATCTCGGATAACCCTTCTATGAATTCCTCGCTGAATTCCATCCTATCCCTTCTCTCCATCTACCCTGCATCTGATATCCCACTGAGTCTATAAATAATTTACTTCCCAGACATGAAGAGCAAATATTTCATCATTTCTCAAAGAGACAAAAACAAATCCTCTGAAAAAGAAATACATTAATACTGCTTCTCTTATTAGAGCGTAGAAAAAACCAATACAAAAGAAGGGAAAAACATATGGCAACTGAAGAAGAAGTCCAAAGAAATTTATCACTCATCGAATACTACAAAGAACAGTTAACATCAATGGATATGCAGGCACAATATATTCAAGCAGCGATCGCTGATTATTACAAAGCAAAAATGACTGTTGAAAACCTGAAAAAACAACAAAAAGGTGTTGAGATCCTTGTCCCGGTTGGTTTAGGCGTATTTCTCAGCGCAACAGCAAAGGACACCCAAAAGATTCTTATCGATATCGGTGCAGGACTTGTCGTCGAAAAAAATGCTGATGATGCCATGAAAAAAATTGATTCGCGCATCGAAAGTTTACAGAAAAACCAGGAGAAACTTTATACTGTTGCACAGCAGGTGCAAACCGATGCCCAGGCGCTTGCAAATAAAACACAGCAGATGATGTCAGAATCAAACTAAAAAAAGGTTTTAGGTAAGATGGATGTTTAAATTTCTAAAAAACAAACTGAAAATTTTTGAAAAAAAACTTGAGGATGAAGTAGAAGCAGAACTGAAAAAAGAAGCAAAAGAAGAATTGCTTCTTGAACCAGAAAATAAACCTACGACTCCTTTTGAAACAAAACAAGAGATTGCTAAGCCCATTCTTGAGAAATCTATATCTGAAGAGAAAACAAAAATCGCTACTGAACAAAAACCAGTGATTACAGAAAAACAATTACAAAAACCCAATCGACCAATTCGTGCAGAGAAACGGGAACGAGAAAAACAAATTGACAAACAAATCGAAGAAAGCATCGAAACAGAACTGAACCGCATTGTTCAGACCCGAAAAAGCATAGAAGAAATCGTACAACCAGAAAAAAAACCAACCTGGGGGATATCAGACCAAAAACTCGATGAACTCCTCTGGGATCTCGAACTCATCCTGCTTGAATCCGATGTCGCATACTCTGTGATTGAATCAATAAAAAAAGACATAAAAGAAGAACTAAAACACATCTCTGTTGATCGATCCAATGTAGGCGAATTTGTTGGTCATGTGTTGAAAAACGCTATAGCCCATGTCCTTCAATCAGGCAATCTAAATTTCAACGAATTCATCGAAAAACACAAAAAACCTGTGGTACTGATGTTCGTCGGCGTCAACGGAACCGGCAAAACTCTATCCATAGCAAAAATGGCATTTCTGCTGAAAAAACAGGGGAAGACCTGTGTGATGGCAGCTGGTGACACGTTTAGGGCAGGAGCCATTGAACAACTGGAGATCCATGCGAATAATCTTGATGTAAAAATCGTAAAACATGGTCCAGGTGCAGATCCTGCTGCGGTTGCGTTTGATGCAATCGAACACGCAAAAGCCAAACATAAAGACGTTGTCCTTTTAGATACAGCGGGTAGGATGCAAACCAATTGTAATCTGATGGATGAGATGGCTAAAATCAAACGCGTCGCAAAACCTGATCTCATTATTTTTGTTGGTGATGCCCTCGCAGGCAACGACGTCGTCGAACAGGCGAAACGATTCAACGAAATCGTAGGAATCGACGGTGTCATCCTCACCAAGGTTGACACCGATGCAAAAGGAGGAAGCTCTCTATCAATTGCGTATACGATCGGAAAACCACTGTTGTTTATCGGTGTCGGTCAGAAATACGAGGACCAGATACCGTTTGATTCACAATGGATGGTTGATAACATCTTTGGAAAAGACAGTGAATCATAACGTAATTGTTGTCCCACTAAACGGTTGACCCGTAAGCGCGTATTCTAACTGATCAAGGCGTTTACCATTAACAATAGATGTGGGGATCTTAGCTCGTTTGATGATAGTTAGTGCTGGGCCGTCTATCGCAATGTTTTTTCCTGCTGAATCCCATTTTGTACCGTATTTCTGGATAAGATCCTGAACAGATATTTCCCTTATTTGTTTAGCATCAGGATATTTATGCGGATCTTTGTCGTAGATTCCATCAACATTGGTCGCATTGACAAAGCGTACCGCCTTAATCTTTTCTGCAAGCTCAGCACTCACCATGTCGGTGCTATGACCTGGAGTAGTTCCTCCCATGACCACGATAGGTTTTTTTATCTGTTTCGCTTCATCAGTAGTAACGGGGATTTCCTGATTCGATATCCCAAGAAGATGCGCAAACATTTTTGCGTTCACCCTAGTGACCTCAATACCAAACGAATCTAAAATATCTTCACCAAATTTCAGGTTTCTCCCAAGGTTGATATAGGTGCGTGCAACAGATCCTCCACCAACAACAACATAGATTTTGTTTTTGGAACTCAGTTTTCGTAAAAGATCTGCGAGTCTGAAAAGATACTCAACATCAACATCTTTTGAGAGAAGAACAGATCCTCCAAAGGAAAGAACAATATTTTTCATAGAACAACCGTATACGGATATTGATTTATCAACATTTACCCAAAATAAAAGGGTTTATGCGATTTCAGGTCCGTTTATTATTCCTCCTTTCTTAGGATCAGCGCCAAGCTGAACCTGCGGCAGAGGAATTGGTGGTGGTAAACCAAGGTCTTTTGCGATACCAACTGCTTCAGGGACACAGGACTGCATGACTGCGGTGTGAATCTGACTTGCAATTGGGTTTGGCATCTTTCGAGATTCCATCCATTCATCCACAATCTTTTTTACATCCTCGTGTTCAAACACGAGAGTTCCGTCGATTTTGATCATACCAACAGGACCATAACTAGCGGTATACTGAAACTCAACGGTCGCACTGTCTGGTTGGGTTGAGCGAACCTGGGTAATAGTACTATTATGGTCGATGCGGATCTGCCTAGGTTTCTCCTCATGATCAATGTATCTTCGCGCCTCGATGGCTTTGAGTTGTAATTGTTTTATTTTCATCTCGTGGTTCATCTCAAAACCCCAATAACAAATCCCTGCTTTTACCTCTTTCGTTTCCCCCCATCCTAGTTTTTCATATTTTCTCCAGATGCATATGCATCGCGATCATGTCGCGCCATAGAAAAATACATAAATCACACTCTGATAGGAGAAGAATTATATGAAGAAAATACAGGCGATAGGAATCATAAACAGCATATTATTACTTCTGATTCTTCCCAGTGTTGCAGCTGTCGACACCTTTGACACCTCAACACATACGATTTCAATAAAAAATGCACAAACCGGACTTCTTGTAAGCGAACAAATCTCCCTCAAAAACTATGGAAATCTACCCTGCGATGAAATCAAATTCTGGATTATGCAGAATGCACAAACCATCCAAATTACTTTAAATGGAAGAAACCAAGCTTTAGAGTATACGAACTCTGGAAACGACTACACCTGCAACCTCACCCAATACAACCTTGTAGTAGAAAAAGACAACATAACAAGTATGACCGTTACGTATACTATTCCATCAACCACAGAATTTTTTGAGAAAACTCTCTCATATCGCACCGCATCTCTAACCATAATTTTTAATGACAAAGAACTCTTCAGCGGACAATTCCTTGCAGCCCAATCAACAATCCACCCTCGCTTATATCTACCCACAAATTCTCCGCTTGATATCATTACAATAATTGCGATCATCATCGTTGTTGTACTTCTCATGGCAATAACATTACTTCTGCTGAAAAAACAACGACGAAAAAGAAAAACCTCGATAACAGAATCCGAAGAACTCTTAACCATAAAAAAGACGAACCTTCTTTCAGCGTTAAAAGAAATCGAAAAACAACACAGAGCAAAAACTCTTTCTGATGAAACCTACACGAAATTAAAAGATGAATACAAACAACAAGCGGTTGACGTCATGAAAAAACTTGATGACCTCAAAAAATAAAACTCAGAAATCAAACAGACTCGGCTGCCTTCCATCCACTTTCATCTCTTTTTTCCCATCGTCCCTTTTCACATCAGAACGAACGTTTTCTATCTCAACTTGTTTATCGTCGGTTTTCTCTGCACACTCAAGGATCTCCTTTAATTTATGGACATGTTTCTCACCAAGGAGATACTCAGTTTCACCTTCTGAGAGATTCAATCGGCGTTTCATCGCACAGGCAAAATGTATATCATTCTGAAACAACGAAATGAACTCAGGCAGGATAAAACCCCTGCTTTTCCGAACAGAAACAGAACACTGTCGCCCTAGTTTCAACGCAACCGAATCCCGAATCCCACGAACCGGTTTGCTGCTTTTCAACGCCTTCATCCACGATGGGGGATAATACCGATCGTTCCCGTAATTTCGTGTTTTTGCAACCGCAACCCCACCAGTCATCAAATCACAGGCATACGGCCATAAACCATAATACTGACGTTTTGAGACCCTGCCGAAAAACATATCTGCTTTTGATACCGCATCATATCCTCGTATGAGATCATCAATAGCTAGATATTCCCGCGGCAAGTTCTCAACAATCCACAATAGAAACGTATCCGGGTTCATATCAACAGAAAACGTGATATCTCGTAGATTTTGGATGTTTTTTGTCTTAAACACATCACGTAACGCATCAAAGATGATTTTCTCCCGATCCCGATACCCAAGCGCATCCAAGGATCCTACATCCACCTGCTGCCGCCCGATACATAATGATTGAAGATCATGAACCGCAGAACGCACGTCTCCTCTGCTTTTTTCTGCGATCAATTGAAGAAGCTTCAGATCAGTAGAAATGTTTTCCTCACGGCAGATACGACGTAACAAATCAACAATCTGACCCGTATTCACCTCATAATACGTGATCACGGTAGTAATATCCTTTAACGATTCACCACCACCCTTAATCAACCCATAATAATCATTGACAATAAGAATAATCGGCTGACCTGTAATCTTGATTGTTTCAATAATTGCTTTCTTCCCACCACGATCACTGAAATCACTTGCTGAGCCCTCAGATTTCTCTATTTTTTCATAAAGATTATCTGCCTCATCCAAAATAATGAGTTTACGACCACCAGCCCGCGAATCCTGATAATTACCAAACATATCCAATGTTTCATTGATCGCGCCTGCTGTCGCAACACGTTTGATGGTTTCCTGATTTCGTGCATCAGATGCATTTAATTCAATGACCGTCCATTTGAAATCGCGTGCAAGCGCAAGAGCACTACTGGTTTTCCCGGTTCCGGGTTTCCCTGAGAGAACCACAGCTTTTTTTTTCGGTGGCTTTTCTCCAGTCCACGTACGAGCCCAGGTCCGAAGACTCCCCAGAGCACGTTCATTTCCAACAACGTCGCTAAGGGTTTTCGGCCGGTATTTCTCAGTCCAGTCCTCCATATCAAAAGGAAAACAACGCTATTCTATATAATCTTTCGTTTTGACATAACCTTTTTATCATTTGTTCTCTTTCACCTTCCTCAAATGCGGGGATGGCCCAGCCCGGTAAGGCGATGGATTGCTAATCCATTGGTCTCTGACCTCGGGAGTTCAAATCTCCCTTCCCGCGTAAATTTATTACGTAAAAAGAGTAACTATACTCTAGTAAATCGAGATTCATCAAGATATAAAACATTGTAATCTTCACTGAAACTAAAATCAAATAATATGGAGATTGATGGTCTTTCTCCATTTGGTGGTCTGTTACTGTCATTACGTGGCCATGTACTATCTCCTGGAGGTTGTGTTCCGTTCCATGGCTGAGTCCCATTATAACCATAACCCCACGTGCTATTACCTAGTGTTTGCGTGTCATTCCAAAGTCGCGTACCATTAGGTGATTGTCGGCCAGAAAATCCTCCGCCACCATTAAATGTTGGTTCTAACGTTAAAGCATTTCCTTGTATGGTGAAAGTGTAATTCATTATAGAACTTCCTTGATCGTTTGTGAGCGTCGCTTGAATGGCATCCTGTGTAAATGTTAACTGGGTGATTATAGAACTTCTTCCACCGAACATTGATATTTCTTTTTCTCCAGTCCATGTCCCAATAAATTTACTTACATCGTTTCCCATATTTTGATTATTGACGCAACCGCTTAAACCGACAACGGTTAACATAACAAGTATTCCGATTGCTAGGATCGGTTTATATGCAGTTTTTTCATTCATAGCATTATTCACTTCTCATTGCTTCTACAATCTGGAGATTCGCTGCTTTTCGCGCAGGGATCAATCCTGATATTATTCCAATAATGGTAGAAAATAACAATGCAAACAGAATAAGCTCCGGGGTCACCACTGCAACTGAGGTATTCGTCCCCGTTCCCATTCGTCCCATGCCCATGATGTTGATTCCTACGCTGGAAATCACACCGACAACGATGAAACCAAGGAATATCCCAAGGAGTCCTCCCATAAGGCCGATGATACCTGATTCTGTGATAAACAATTTCATGATTTCAGAGTTTCTCGTCCCAATGGATTTCAAAATACCAATAAGTCGTGTGCGTTCCATCACCGACATAAACATGGTATTAGCAATCCCAATCGCCCCCACTAAAAGAGATATCGCTGCGATACCAGTAAGGAAAAATGTCAATGTCGCCATTGTACTTTGAATGGTTTCAAGCATCGATGTTGGTGATGTGACCGTAAAATCCGCTGTGTCTGCCGTGACCTGTCTTGATGAATATAAAACCTGATCTACATTTTGCGTTATTTGATCTACAGCATTAGTATCTGTTATCTTTATTTGAATTGAGGAATATTGATCGGTATCAAGACCGGTCACAATTTGTCTAGCAGCAGGAATTGTCATAAATATCGTCCGGTCATCTCCACCAAAACTCCCGGTACCAGATTGTTTGAGTATTCCCACGATGATGAATGTTTTCGACCCGATTCTTATCGGAGTGTTCTCTGTTAAATTATAATTAAACATCCCATTGGCAATGCTATTTCCAACAAGGACGCTATTGCCATCTCCCAACTCAAGGAATCGCCCCAACGCTAGTTGAGACGTCGTCATCGTGTTCCAAGCTGCTGGATCGACACCTTCAACAGTTACGGTGACTGTTTGTGCTAGATACTGTACTGTTGATCGACCCGAGATGACACCTGTAACTGTTTCTATACCGTCAGCTGTCGATATCGCGAGGATATCTTTGTCAGTTAACGTTGGGGTGGTCGTTGTTTGTGATGTTTGTCCAGACGTTCCTGATTGACTGCTACCAGGTTGAAATCTATCCCCGAAACCACCTTCAGGTCCAAACGCCCGTGTCCGTCCAGCGCTTACTGTGAGAACATCTGTCCCAAAACTTGAAAACTGTGCCTGCATGTTTTGGGACATCCCTGCGCTGATCGACAGCATGGCGATGACTGCCGCAACCCCGATGATGATTCCCAGAATAGTCAACCAACTGCGTAACCCTCGATGGGTTAAACTATTCAATGATAGCTTAAAGATATCAGCAAACTTCATTCTTTTCGCCTTTTGAACAATTTTGAGAAACGACCCAGTTTTTTCTTTCGTCCTAATTGAATGATGACAACAATGACTATAATTCCAACAACGCCGATGACAATGTACAAAAGACTATTGTTAGAGCCTGATGATTGCGATTGGCCAAAGGAATTCCCGGAACTACCCTGGGTTCCCGTACGAGAAGTAAAACCACTTGGTAACCCCGAAGAAACAGAGGATATGGTCACCTGTTTTTGGATAGTTTGCCTGATGCCAAAGACATCTGTGTATGATATTTGGACAAGCACCCCGTTACCCCCAAACCCTAAAAATGATTGGTTCATAAATCCATCTCGATTGCTAAAATTCCTGTCCTGTGGGGCACCACCACCGGTTCCGGTTCTGTTAAAAGATGGAAACTGCCCGGTATTGTTGCTTGTTGTTGAGGTGAGTTGAAATGTTGCCAACGTGTAATCACCAGCATCAAGGTTCCCAAGATTTGAGGAGGAAGAACCACTTACAGCATAGGTGGGTTGTTGCGGGATCGAAACAATAACTGCTGATGCAACATTTGCTCCTGTGTTTACCACAGCAAATGTTGTTGATCCACTTGTTGATTGTTGTAGTACGAGTTCAAACGTTGTTGTCCCGCTGATTTCCAAACCAACCGTTGATGTCACCGTTTGTTTTGTCCCTGTGCGATCATAGTATTCCATTGTTATTGCCAGTGGGTATACTCCGGGTGAAATCCCGGAGCTTGCGATAAGCGTTACAGATACATCGGTATGATTTTCAGCACCAATTGAGGAAATCATAATCTTGTTGTCTTCGCCTATTGGTAAAATTAAATCATTCGCATCCGCCCAGGAGAAAAGAATATTATCTATGTTTGTTCCACAATTATTTGTGATGTTAAAAACAAGTGTTGTTGTCTGCCCGATGGTTATTGAACTGGGCGCAACAGATGCTACATCCAGCACTGTCGCATCTTCAATTTGGACAACGGCTGTTTGTCTGATGATATGACCTTGTGCATAGTCAATGTCAAAAATTACTTGGTACAAACCAGGAGATGCCGTACTTGGAACACGGAATTCATAGATAAGTGAATACGAATCACTACTGTCAAGACTACCGACATATACCTCCCAATTTCCTTGAGGGATGACAACTGTTGGATCCCATGAACTTGCAGTGATTTCAATGGATGATAACGCAGTTCCGCCGACGCTTTTTAAATTGACTTCCAGATATCCATTTGTTCCTGGTGCGACAATAGTGGGATTTGTGGTAAATGTAACTTGCAAACCTGAAGCTGATGCAAGACCAACAAATAACGTACTCAATGCAAGAAGCACAACTATCGACAACGAAACCAAACGCGATGTTTTCTTCATTGTTTACCCACCCACCTTAATTCTTCCATCGACGATATGAACAATTTTTTCAGCATATTGTGCTATCTCAGGCTCATGAGTGATTACGGTAACAGTCATCTTCTTCTCTTTCTGTAACTTTAATAAAAAATCCATGATTTCCGCCTTCGTCTTTGTATCTAAATTTCCTGTGAGCTCATCCGCGAGAATAATTTCAGGGTCGTTTGCTAATGCACGAGCAATCGCGATACGTTGTTCTTCACCACCAGACATCTGAGATGGAAAATGATGAGCCCTATGCTCAAGTCCTACTGCTTTTAAAAGTTCACGTGCTTTTTGTTGACGTTCTTTTTTATCTTTCTCAACAACGATCATCGGGAGTTCGATGTTTTCCAGTGCGGTTAATGTGGGGTGGAGATTGAAAAATTGAAAGACGATACCGATTTTTTTTCCTCTCATTCTAGCAAGATCAGATTCTCTCATCGTAGAGATGTCAACCCCGTCGAGAATTACTTTTCCTGACGTGGGTTTATCAAGTGCCCCTATCATGTGTAACAATGTTGATTTGCCTGATCCACTAGGTCCCATGATTGCAACAAATTCTTCTTTTTTAATCTGGAGGTCTACGCCTCGTAGCGCATGAGTTTCTACGCCGTCCATCTTATATATTTTTTTAACATTCTGCAGCTCTATTACGACATTATTCATGATTTCACCTTTGTTAACTCTGTTTTATTTGTTGTTTTATACTGTTTTTTTTCGTTATTATTTATAGCCCTCAAGTTGTCCTGAAAAGTATATATGGATTTTTCCCAATTCATTCCCAATTTCATTCCTAATCACGAAATGAACTGGTTATTCGTCGAAAAAAAATTGAGCAAATGCATCTGTAAATTTTTTACTAAATTCCATGACCATCTCCTCTTCCTCATACAAGTCATCTACGGGTATGGGTTGTATGTCAGTAAGAGCTATTCGTGTGTTGCCCATATTTTTCCATTTTCTCCAAATTTATCTATAAACCCCATTAATTTTATCATATCATATCGTAATTTTTTACTTAGCCGTATCCCTTTTTTCTGTGAAAGAGTTTTGATAATTCTGTCAAGAAACACCATTTTACTCGTATTTTTTTCATTATAATCAGTTAACAATGTGATAAAATATGGTGTTTGTTCTATTGAAAACACCTTTCCATTTGATTTTTCATGGTGGATAACAATACCAAGATCCTCTAAACAATCGAGGGTTCGTTTATGATAATATGACAATGAAGTTTCCGCGAAATCTAGCCCCATCAATTTTATCATATCATAAAGAAGAGATTTTTTTAATTTTATCCCTTTATTTCGCGTGAGTTCCTCAAGGATTTTTTCAAACGATATCATTCTGTTGTGTCCGTTATCCCTGGTTTTTAGCAATTCTACAAAATGCACAGAAGGCTCTGTCGTACACATGAAATCGTTTGGTTGTTTTTGGCATGTGATAACATCGAGTTCTAAAAGATATTTCAACGTATATTTATGGTAATAGTGCAACGATGCATCAGTCCATTCTTTACGATTATTTTTTTTCCCCTCCATTTGCTCTGTGTGTCCTGCTCGATTCATATTTTCTTTTTCCAGCATCACGTTCCCGTATTCATTTTTTGATTGGAAAATAATCATCACCTCTTTCGATATATAGTAAAAAAAGAGGGTTGTGCATAGAGGGGAAAAAATGGAGAAAAATCATGATTTTCGCACAACCCCTTATTAAAGATATCACGTTGATGCCGGTCTTGTTCCAAGCTGAATAGAAATATCAAGTATCTGGCTGTTTCGTACAATCGTAACAGTAATGATTTGATTCGGTATTGTATATTCTTCGAGATACGACATGAGAAAATCCCCATTAATGATACGGGTTCCGTCAATAGCGATGATGATATCACCACCAATGAGGGTGCGCTCCCCGTTAATTCGTACTTGATGGTCTCCGCCTTTTAATCCAGCATTGTCCGCTGCTCCTCCGCTTGTCACTTGGGTAATGAGCCATCCATAAGTGACATTGATATTCATTGCTTGAGCGATGGAATATTTCATGTCTGCTCCAGATATTCCTAGCCAGGAATGCTGATCATAGGAGCCTGTGGTAACAAGTGATTGTATTTCCCGCAATATCGTATTTGAAGGGATAGCAAAGCCAAGCCCGTTGGAATTTTGGATAATCGCAGTGGTTATTCCTACGATGTCTCCTTGATAGTTGAGTAATGGTCCTCCTGAATTGCCTGGGTTGATGGGGACGCTTGTTTGAATGATGTTTGCTACAAGGAAATTTCCTGCGACTGAGTCTTGAATTGTTCTTCCTAGTTGGCTAACTATTCCTGTGGTCATTGTGCCGCCGAGCCCGAAGGGGCTGCCGATTGCGATGACAGGTTCACCGACGTTTAAGGTGGATGAACTCACGATTTCAAGAGGATGATATTCATCTACCGGTGCTTGTACCGATAAAACTGCAAGGTCTGAATAATCATCAGATCCTAGAACTGTTGCAGGGTATGCATTTCCATTTGAAAACGTCACAGTGATATCAGATGCGCCATCGACCACATGTTTGTTTGTGATCACGATGTTTTCATTGTTATATTCGTATACAAACCCTGAACCTTGGACTTCAGCATATTGAGTTCCAAAAAAGGATTGCTGAGGGGCAAGTCCATATATCACAACGACGGAGTCTCTGACGTTTTGATAGAGTTGCGCAAGAGACGTATCATTGTATACATAGATGATGTTTTGAGTTGCCGCATTGTTGCTTTTTTGTTGAGTTTCTAGTTGTTGCTGTAACTGCTTTGTTTCTGAGGATGCTGTGGTACTATAACTAAGAGTTCCTCCAATAAGATAACCGGCGATAAACATTGATACTATGAAAATTGTCACGAAAAGAGCTATGTATGCTTTTCCTCGTTTTTTCTCAATTGTATTGATTTCATTCATTTTTTTAATTCCCCCTTTTATCTATCAAAATAATTTTTTATATTATATTTTTTCTTACCAATTTATTCCCAAATCTCTGTCAAATGTTGTTAATGGTGCGGAGAGAGGAAAAGAGGATGTTTTTTCCTCTTCTCAAATTTTTTTGGTGGAGGCGTTGGTTGGGATAGGATGCATATTCGATTATTTGCCAGACCTGAAACCATGAGGACCTTGATCGTGCCCATCACGGAAACCATGTCCAGGTATCATACCCTGACCGGTGTCAATTGGTGATTCTAGATTAAATTCGCTTTGTACAATCTGGTTGATTTCATCCCAGCTTTTTCCTTCTGCTCTGAGCTCTTGTTTTCTTTTAAGAATGTTTAATGTTTGCTCAGTACGGTTAATTTCATCGCTTAGTTGTTTGTCTAACACACCGTATTCATCAAGTTTGTTTTGTACTGCTTGTCTGATTTCCTCCGAAGTTGCATTCGTGTTTCTCAGTTCTTTGACAAGTGCATCTATTTCGGCTCGTTGTTCTTCTGTTAAATTAGCGTAGAACGGTTGGGCACTGCCCCGATAGTGGCGATAAGGATGACAACGATAAATCCTCCAAGGAGTTTCTTGTTTGTTGTCTTCATTTTTTTTCTCTACCTCCTTTTTTATGATATAAGTTAAGAAAAGATCTGTTTATATTCATTTTTTACAATTCAATTCCAATTCGTTCCCAAATCATTCCCAAATGTTGAAAAATGTAATAAAGGAAGTTATTCATTCATGTCAAAAAGGTTGGCGAGATGAGTTCCCTTAAAAATGTTCTTTATTGGTTAATTGCTAACTCTTTGGGTGGAGTAAACCGTGGGAGGATCATAGACGAACTTTTTAAGAAACCGCAAAATGCAAATGAGCTTTCAATCAATCTTGCTGTTGAGTATAAAACAGTTCGATATCATCTTCAAGTGCTTGAAGAAAATAAATTGATTATTTCAGTTGGCGGAGGATATGGAAAAACATATTTTCCATCTGATGAACTTCAGACTGATAAGCAAATTTTTTATGAGATTTGGGATAAAATTGGGAAAAAAAGAAATTAATGCATAGGACAATATAGAAGGTGAAAACACGTATGAATGAAATTCCAATTGCGCAAAAAAATGTATCATCGTTTAATAAAAAGGCTATCAAAATTATTGCGATTTTATTTGCGATCGGTATAATTGTTGGAGTGATTTTATCGATTCTTTTTGTCAATGAAGCAAATAAAATCATCGAAGAAATAAATGATAACCCATTTTCCCAATATATAGGTGGAGGTGCACCATTTGATGTTCATCTTTTGACCGCCTCGGAAATCATTTTACCTGCAATAGGCGTTATTATTGTATGTATTAGTATGTTTCTTTTAATTGGTTTGATCATCATTTATGTTAAGATCGCTCTGAAGACAAAATCAAATTACATTGTCGGGTTGTTGTTCTTCCTTGCCCCCCTACTTGTGCAATCGATATTTTCTATTACGGCTCTGCGTTCGTTATTTACTTCATCGGTTATTCCTTTTGGCCATATTCGTGAGAGCATTGGGTTTGGATTCGGGGGATTCGGTGGGATTCTTGCCGTATTATCGTTATTTGAGATCATCGGACTAAGTATACTCTTATACTTGAGTACTGAATAAAATTTGAAAAAAATATGAGGGAAAACTACTCTTTAAAAAGGGGAGAATGCAGAAGGGTAATATTTTGAAAGAAAAAAGAAAAACAAAAAGGGATGTAAGCATTATTTTTTTAGTAGTTCTATTCAGTGCCTTTTTCATACTATTTTCCGGATGTATCAAAATGACCCATTACATGATTTCCATGCAGGATGGAACACGTCTTGCAACTGATGTGTACCTTACGCGAGATCGTTTACCCCATGGTGTACTCCTCCTCAGAACACCGTATAATAAAAATATGTTGATCCCAATTGGGTTTGCCTCTGTTTTGTTGAAAGACTATCCAATGGTCATCCAAGATATGAGAGGACGATTTGCCTCGGAGGGAAACGACACGGGTTTTAGAAACGAACAAACCGATGGTCCAGATACACTCAGATGGATTGCGGCACAACGCTGGTCAAATGGAAAAATCGCAACCATAGGACCCTCGGCACTTGGTATCCCTCAATATCTCATGGCTGGTGCAAACCCACCATATCTCGCCTGTCAATGCATACAGGTGGCAACACCCAATCTCTACAAAACAGCGGTTTATCAAGGCGGGGAATTTCGTAAAGAACTAGTAGAAAACTGGTTACAAAGCCAAGGCAGCATGTATCTATTACCAGAGTTATTCACCCATGAAAACTACTCACTAGAATTTTGGACAAATGTGTCACTAGATGATAACTGGCCTGATGTGAATGTTCCTGCGATGCATGTCGGCGGATGGTACGACTGTTTCCAACAAGGAATCACCGATGGATTCAACGGTTATCAACATCTTGGTGGTGATGGCGCCCGCGGAAAATCAAAACTCATAATCGGACCATGGACACATCTAGGTCTAGGGAGTAACACACAGGGGCAATTAACGTATCCTGAAAACGCAAACGATAACTTCACTCTTCAGATGTTTTTTGAGATGGCAGAACAATACACGATGAACGGGCCTGATATATTCAGCAGACGGCCAAATGTCACGTATTATGTGCTTGGTGATACAAGCATCATTGATGCACCTGGGAACGAATGGCGAACGGCTGATGATTGGCCTGTCCCAGCGCAACAGATCTCCTGGTATTTCCAGGGTGATGACCTGATGAATACCACGATTCCTCAAGACAATATGCCTCGTTCTTACCTCTACAACCCAACAAATCCCGTACCAACTGTAGGCGGTCAGAATTTAAATATCCCGGCAGGACCTTATGACCAAACAACTGTTGAAACACGAGACGATGTCCTGGTTTTTACCAGTCCCATTCTTTTAGAACCATATGAGGCGACTGGCCCAGTACAAGCCCATCTTTTTGTTTCCTCAGATCGGCCTGATACAGATTTTACTGTGAAACTCTCCGATGTGTACCCTGATGGTCGATCAATGCTCATCACCGATGGTGTTCTTCGGATGCGTAATAGAAATGGGACTGATCACTGGGAACTCATGGAACCAGACACAATCTACGAGGTAGACGTTGATCTTTGGAGTACTTCATATATCTGGAATACTGGTCATCAGATTCGCGTCACCGTATCTTCATCTAATTATCCTCGGTTTCTTCCCAACCCAAACACCGGTGATGCGATGAACACAAACATAACATATGCGATCGCAAACAATACCCTTTATCTTGATACCATGCATCCATCCTGCCTTATTCTCCCGTGGGTAGAACCAAAGACACCAAGTTCCCCACCGTTAAAACCAGGGAAACCATCTGGTCCAATTAATGGAAAAACAGGTATTGTTCTTGAATATACGGCAAACGCTACAGATCTTGATGGGAACTCTGTGTATCTTCTGTTTAACTTTAGTGATGGAACAAGCAGTGGATGGCTTGGACCCTACGCATCAAGTGAATCAATTACGGTTTCCCACACATGGAAAAAATCAGGGACATACAATGTACTGGTAAAAGCAAAAGATAACAACGGATCACAACGTGTGGAATGGTCTGATCCACTGGCTGTAAAAATAACCGGGAAAAGCGGATTGTCTCCTTTTAGAAACGATAACGTTTTCCATGATCGTTTGCTAAGAAACCTTGCATCGTTAGAACCGCTTTCTGAACAACAAACCCGTGTTGATTTTCCCTCGTTTCTTCTTCATGGATCCAGTGAGTAATCTATCTGTTTTGAACACCCAAACAACGATGCTGATGGTCACTACCGCAAAGATGGTAACGTAAATGATTCCTCCGACGACAAGAGTGTAATCATCAAAGAGTAATGAACGTGCTGCCATCATCGGATGCGAAAACGGTATCGCAAAGACTAGTGTTTTAAGCGCAATGGGGAGGGTATCAAAATCAGTGAACATCGTCAGAAACATAGGGATCATCGCAAGCATAGTGATTGGGATTGTAAGGGTCTGAGCGCTTTTGTAATTTTTTGCATAGGTCCCAAGAAGCATGCACAATGCAAGACCAGCGATGAGTGTCACAAAAAGAGAAATGCCGATTAACAGGAATTTTGTTGAATTAAGAACAAGACCATACGATGCAAGATTTATCCCTCCAGACATCTGGAATCCTTGGAGATAATAGCCCATACCAATCATATAAATGACTGCAAGAAGAAGACCGATGACTGCGGCAGCAACAATTTTTCCGGTGACAATACTTGTGCGTTTTACGGGTAGCGTCAGTAATGTTTCAAGGGTTTTGTTTTCTTTTTCCAGTGCCATCGATGTAATCACAATGCTGCCGGACATGATGATGATCATCATCATGATAATGGGGATGAACATAGACTGAGACGACAGCATACTCATGATGATGTTTGGGGAAAGACCTGTGAACTCTCGACTTTTAAAATACGTAGTTTCAACTCGTTGTGTCGGTGAAAGAACAATGGTTGCGTTGACCGATGAATTATTTTGAATCAGTTCCCGTGATATATTTGTGTTAACCTTTGCGATTATTGCTTCAACAACACTCGAAGAAATCGTATCAAGAAGCCCGGCTCCTTTCATGATCCAGTATACTTCAATTGACCCCGGATGATTATTAGTTATCTGTTCCGTAAAATTCTTTGGAATAACGATGAGTGCAACACCGTCTCTTTGTTGAACGGCATCTAGCCCAGCTTGTTTATCAGATAAAGATGAGGAGTTAAACACGACATTTGCATATGAATGAAGAGTAGTATTAGCAATCATAGAAAACGTGCTGTTATCTTCGTTTATTACTCCTATCACTGGTGATTCTAAGGCTTGTTCTTGTATCCCTTGTATGCTGTTTCCCATGGAACCAAAGATAAGTGCCATGATGATAATCGGCAGAAACGTTGCTGGTGTAAGTAGTTCTTTTATTTCTTTTCTGATGATATTTCCTAGAGCGCTCATTGGACCACCTGTGTGAAAACTTCTTCAATATTTTGCGCATGATACTTCTTCATCAGATCAACAGGTTTTCCCTCTTCGACGATTCTACCATTTGCAATCAATGCGATACGATCACAGAGGAATTCAACCTCGAGCATGTTATGAGATGAAAGAAGAATCGTTGTTCCTTTTTGAGAAAATGTTTTAATTATTTTTCTTATTTCTTGAGCATTCAACACATCAAGCCCAGATGTTGGCTCATCAAGAATAGCAAGCTTTGGATCAATCATGAGTGCACGTCCGATGAGAAGACGCCGCATCATTCCTTTGCTGTATGTGTCCACACGATCGTTGATGCGTTCGCCAAGATTCGTGATTTCCACTCCTTTTGTGACGATACTTTTATTCTGCTTTGGATCAAAAAAATTTGCGATGAACTGCAGATATTTTTTCCCAGTGAGGTTTTTATATGCACCCGCATCCTCTGGAAGATAACTGATTAGTTTTCTGATTTCTTCGGGGTGTTTACCGAGATCATGACCAGCAATATTAATTGAACCTGAGGTGATCTGAAGAAGCGTGGAAATAATTCGTAAAACGGTTGTTTTTCCTGCGCCATTCGGGCCGATAAGACCAAAGATTTCTCCTTCATTCACCGTAAACGATATTCCTTTTACAGCTTCGATGGACCCATAACTTTTCACGAGATTGTCGACTACTATAGTTGCCATGCTCTCCCTCAATATTCTTTGTTATGAAATAGCTAATAGGTTTTAAGTTTATTCATTAAATACGCAGCATTGCACAAAGGTTTTTGGTATATACAACAATTCATCTGCAACTGAAATAATATAAAAGGAAAAAAACATTTGAGAACGCACGAGGCAATAAAAAAAAATCTAAGGGGCAGTATTGATTATGGATAAAACATCGTTTTTACGAGGACTGACACGAAACATCATCATCCTTGGGTTCGTCAGCCTTTTTACGGATCTGAGCAGCCAGATGGTGTTTCCTCTGATACCGTTGTATTTGATTTCCCTTGGTGCTGGCGCGTGGGTTGTAGGACTTGTGGAAGGCGCAGCCGAGACCACCGCATCACTACTAAAAGTGTTTTCCGGGTACTGGTCTGATAAAATCAACCGACGGAAACCTTTTGTATTCGCAGGATACAGTTTATCCACAATCACAAAACCGTTGTTTGCGTTAACCAATTCATGGCCGTTTATCCTGCTCGTACGTGTTATGGAACGTGTGGGAAAAGGAATCCGCGAGGCGCCACGCGACGCGATTGTTGCAGAATCCGCTGATGAATCAGTACGAGGAAAAGCCTTTGGATTTCAACGAGCCATGGATGGCCTAGGCTCAATAATTGGTGCAGTTCTTGCATTTATCCTGTTGCCGATATTGCTCTATAAAAACATATTTCTGGTGGCATTTCTCCCGGGAATCATCGCGGTTCTCTGCATTCTGTTGATAAAAGAACAAAAGAAATCAAACATATCAACAAAAAAGACTACCACCTCATTTAAAATGAGTATGAAGCAGTTGCCCAGAAACCTAAAATTGTTTATTGTTGCATCAACAATCTTTGCTTTAGGGAACTTTGGGTATGCGTTTCTCTTGCTTAAAGCAAAAAACATTGGGCTGAGTGATGAAAGAACAATTTTACTATATGTGTTATTTTATACGATTTATACGATATGTACAATTCCTGCAGGCGTAATCTCCGATAAAATTGGGAGAAAACCTGTCCTTATCACAGGATATATACTGTTTGCTGCACTTTCTGTTGGTCTTTTATTTGTCTCTCAATTAAACACCCTGGTCATCATTTTTATTATCTACGGGGTGTTCTTTGCGATGATTGATGGGGTGGAACGCGCGTTTGTTGTTGATCTTGCACCAACGAACTTAAAAGGGACTGCGCTTGGAACGTTTCATACCGTAACCGGTCTTATCGCTCTTCCGGGTGGTCTTCTTTTAGGTGTACTGTGGGATACGTTCTCACCAAATACAACGTTTCTTTTTGCATTCATACTCACGGCATGTTCACTTCCATTACTTGCAGTAATTAAACAGAAAAAAATTGAAACACCTTGAAAAGCGATCTCAAAGAATACATTACAGAAAAGCCAAAGCATTCAAATTTTTTAAAACATGCACTGCTATCTCTTTAAAAAATCTTTGGGATAAGCCGCCAGGAAACTTTTTTCATGTACTCTTTGTATGCATCCCCAAACTGACGTGTTAGTAGTTTTTCTTCATCGATAACACTCCAAATCATGATCGGGACCGCAATCGTTGCAATGAGAAGTGCGGCAAGTGAATAAAAGAAGAATGCTAGTCCATATCCAACTATGAGTAACGATGTGTAATGAGGATGCCTGATGTATCGAAAGATGCCGCCTGTCACAAGCTGACCACGAAATGTTCTATGCCAGAAAAGTTCCCATTTAAAATACACAAAAGTACCACAAAGAAAAATAATCATCCCCAAAACAACTGAAAAAATGAGTGGTATCGGAATCATCCACACATGATAAAACGCAGTGAGAGGACCAACAAGAATCATAAAGAGAAGTGGGGCGTAATGAACAATGAACAATGCACGAAGTTCTTTTGGGGGCCGATAGTGAAACATACAGAACTTGATTATGAGAAGGTAATGCCGCCTTTGCTGATTTTTATGTCTTGGGGTCGTAACGTGTGTTTTGTGGATCGCATTTTCATAACAGAGAGTTTCCGCCGATCCATCGTTGGATCTACGCTAAGAGTGATAACGCCGTCTGCAAGAAACTCAGAGATGCCATCACGAGAGAGAAACTGGGAACCAAAAGGAAGTTCCGATGTAATAACCGAGGTTGCCTGCGAGGTCTCCAATGCATTGACGATGTAATGAAGGTGAAGCCTGCGAACCGGGAAGTTTTCATCAGTTGAGAAATCCTCAGGAGTGATAATGTTGATGTCGTTTGTTTTTACTTCAGGGTTTTTTATGTATATAGGCATCTCAGAAAGTGGAGTGATGGAGTCAAGGACGATACGATCGTATCGCTCTGAGAGGATTTCATTGGTCATGGTTTCGTAAATAAGTTTTTTGTTGATGTTGAGGAATAGGAATTTTATCTGTGCTTTTTCGATGAAGGGTTGGAAATCAAAGCCGAGTTCCCGGGCCTGGGAAAGGAGTCCTTCTACTTTTTTATCTAATGTGAGAAACAGGCATTTTTCTCCATTTTTTGCGCCTTCGTAGAGAAAATGGTAGCAGACAATGGTTTTTCCGCCGCCTGGTGGTCCTGAGACAAGTGTGATTGTGTTTTTTGGCAGTCCGCCGCCGAGCAGATCGTCTAGACCCGTGATTCCTGTTTTAACGCGCTGTATTGTGCTGCTTTCGTTTGCGTTAATGCTTTTTGTTAGAGGTAACATATAAAATGGGAACGATTAGCATATATATTTATGTTGTTCTTTTAAGGTAAAACGGTTTTCATTTTTTGTGGCAGCTAAAACCATGGTTTTTGTTGTCACTATTATACTTTTCTACAAATATTTATATATTAATAAATATAAATATATTATTGTAAATAAAAAAAAGGCGATGATAACACATGACCAACAAAACCATGAAACTATGGCTTTGGATCTACAACAACAAACTCATGAAAGCAGTCGCCTGCCCCGAAGAAGGAACACTCACCATCTACGACGACGAAGACCACGTACTCATCCGCAGAACAGGCCTCACCATCGGCCAAATCAAAACCATTGAAATCGCATTCACCACAAACGGCGCAAAACGCATAGACGGACACAGAGAACCATTCACCTATCTCTAAAACAAAACCCAACAACAACTATTTTTTAAAAAAACAAATTATTTCCCTAAAAACACCCGACGATCAGGATAAATCGTAATACCTTTCTCCGTAATCTCCATCATCACCATCTTCTTCTGATGATGAGAATACCGCATCTTCACAATCTCCATAGCATTCTCCCGGATATCACCACGCTGAATATTATAAAGCACAATAATCCCATCAGCCAAAAACTCCTCAATACCCGTATCACTATACTTCGTTGGAATCTGCTCAGTCTCACTAATCAAAAACGATGTCGCACCAGTCTCCTCAAAAAAACTAAACAACTGCTGCAGATACACACGATAATTCTTCTCCTTACTAAGCGATGCCGCAATAATCGCAGTCAACGAATCAACTGCAATCACATCAGGATTAAAATCCCTAGGAATCACTAGTGGCTTAATCTTATACGATAGCTCAGTCGCAGAATCCGAACCACCAAGCGACCCAAACTTCATACGTAAAATATCAAGCGGATTAATCTTCTGTATCAAAAAATTACCAGAATCCTTATACTTCTTAATGTTCCATCCGAAATTCTGCATACTTTTCTCAATACGATCAATCGGCTCCTCACAACTCACATACATACATTTTTTACCCTGAGAAACAAGATTATAACAAATCTGCCGACAAAACGTACTTTTCCCAGTCCCAGCACCACCAGCAAGAAGCACTGCATTGCCCTTTGGGATTCCACCCTCAGAAAACAATTCATCAAGTCCACTAATACCAGTTTTCAGGAAATCCTCTTTCTTCTTTTCTACGCGCTTTTCTTCAGTTGGGCTCATAAACCTATCGCTCGAAACAACATCATTTTTTTCTTCTCATCTACAAAGGTTTTTAGACACGAAATTACACCATGCCTAATTCCTTCGCATGCTCTGCAAGTATATTACCTCACTGATAAAAAACCTTTTTACAGAACCACCATCGACACACTCTGTCTTATTACACCAATCGATCTAGATAACCCACCCGGGACCAATCTGGGCAGATATATACAATTTCTTCACCACCAATCCAAAGGTTTTCCCAGGATAAGGATTTAATTGAACGTAATTTGTTCCCTTAATAACAGTCCCAGCACCGCCAAGAATCGTAGATAGCGAATCATTCCATGCATTCACATAATTTGTATAGAATTGAATGCTATGTATGCCACTAAGATACGTCTGAGTATCAGATCCTGAATAACTGGTACGAATCATGCATTTTCCCATACCACTTGTTGAGTCTTTCTCAGGAACACCAATAAACACAGGAAGATTATACGTCACAGTCACTGTCAACGTCTCGTTGGTTATCGATATCGAAGGATCCGCACTCATAACAGATTCCCCATCAGGTTGATCA
>JAPKYE010000126.1 GCA_026394495.1 Methanobacteriota archaeon
TATCAAATGGTTCCCTGGTTTTTACTTTATCGGTGGTACCTTTGGTTTGATCTTATTGATTTTAATGTTAATTACTGTTGGGAAACCCGGTTAGATGTTGATTTGAGGGAATAAAGAATTAACAATATGGGGTGTGGAAAAATGAAGCGAAGGATATTGATGGTTAGTGGAAGTATTGGAGCATGTGTTTTACTTGTATTAATGACGTTTCCAGCGATTGTAAATGCACAAACAGTCAAAACAAGTGAAATAAAGACAAATATTTTACAACAGATAAAAGAAAAAATACAAAACAATGATTTGAAACCGGGCGACATTCTAGATATTAAATTGCTAAAGGATAATATAAAAGATGTTACGTGGTTCCCTGGTTCACTAATATATATTTTTTTCGCCTTCATAATTATTATATCTATGATGTTTGGATTTCCATAGAATATTGATCATTTAGTATAAAAAATTATCATCAGAAACATATAATAGAGTTAAAAAAAATAATTGGAGGAGGAAAAAATGAAAAAAGAAAGATGTAAATTTAAGATAGTGTATTGTATTGGAGCAGTATATTCATTGTTGTCTAATTATTTACTTTTTGTTATGAATAACATTATTTATTGAATGAAAAATATAAATAAGCGATAAAGGATGAATAATATGGAGACGTAGAAAGATATGAAGAAAGGATTGATTGTAGCAGGAAGTATTGGAGCTGGTGTTTTACTTATTCTGGCGTTGTTTCCCACAGTTGTTTGTGCACAAACAGTAAAATCAAATGAAGCACAAACAAATATTATCCAACAGTTAAAAGAAAAGATAAAAAATACTGATTGGAAACCTGGCGATATTCTAAATATTAAGTTGCTAAAGGATGCTATGAAGGATAGTGGATGGTTCCCAGGTTTTTACCTATTCATTTTCATGTATAGTGTGATAACATTTTTTATTGAATTCCTTCAAATATTCGTATTCTAAAGAACTAATATTGCTAATAAATGTCATAATGATAATAGCAAATACATACCGTGATATGGGGGAAGGAAAAAATGAGAAAAGAATGGAATGAGTTGAAAATAGTTTATTGTATTGGAGCAGTATTTTTATTGATTGCAACAATGTTTGTACCTCTTGGCCAAAGTGATTTTATACTCCCACCTTGGGGCGGTGGAATCGTTCATCAAGATCTTTCGATGTCAGAAAATTTATGGTTACCTGTTCCAACAACAAATGTGGGAACAGTATGGTACCAACATAAATTAGGCGGGGAATTAATTGGTACTTTTGGGAATTCGATCTCAGGAAACGGTAGAATCGCAGCTTGCACATTATTTTCTAATTATTTACTGTTTGTTATGAATAATATGATTTATTGAAGGAAAAATATAAATAGATGATAAAGGATAAATATTATGAGGTAAAGAAAAATGCAACGAAGGATATTGATGGTTAGTGGAAGTATTGGAGCAGGTGTTTTACTTATTCTAGCGTTGTTTCCCGCGGTTGTCAGTGCACAAACAATAAATTTAAACGAAAGACAAACAAATATATTTCAACAAATTAAAGAAAAGATCAAAAATACTGATTGGAAACCAGGCGATATTCTAAATATTAAATTGCTAAAAGATGCTATGAAGGATAGTGGATGGTTCCCGGGTTTATATCTCATCAATATGATAATCGGTTTGATAGAATTGTTTTTATTATTCCTTACTAGAGGGTTTTAAAGATATAACACGCCAATAAATGTCATAAAGACAGTGACAGGTACATGCCATGACATTGGCATATGGGGGAAAAAAATGAAAAAAGAAAGGAATCAATTGAAAATAGTGTATTGTATTGGAGCAGTAATTTTATTGATAGCGACAACTTCTGTACCTCTTGGCCAAAGTGATTTCATACTCCCACCCTGGGGCGGTGGAATGGTTCACCAGGATCTTACAATGTCAGAAAATATGAATAACACAATTTATTGAAGGAAAAATATAAATAGATAGTAAAGGATAAATATTATGAGGTAAAGAAAAATGCAACGAAGGATATTAATGGTTAGTGGAAGTATTGGAGCAGGTGTTTTACTTATTCTGGCGTTGTTTCCCGCGGTTGTCAGTGCACAAGCAATAAATGTAAACGAAAAACAAACAAATATATTTCAACAAATGAAAGAAAAGATAAAAAATACTGATTGGAAAACAGAAGTTAAATTGTTCTGGTTCCCTGGTTATTTAATTTTAAGTACGATATTAGGTTTAATAATATTATTTTTAGGATTACTCAGTATTGGACATCCCAGTTAGAAACTGATTTGATGAAATAAAGTAAAAGAAAAAATTTTAATGGGGGTGGAAAAAATGGAAAAAGAAAGAAATGAATGGAAAATAGTGTATTGTATTGGAGTAGTATTTTTATTGATAGTAACAACGTTATTACCTCTTGGTCAGAGTGATTTTATACTTCCACCCTGGGGGGGAGGAATGGTTCACCAGGATCCGACAATGTCAGAAAATATATGGTTGCCAGTGCCAACAACAAATGTAGGAACAGTATGGTATCAACATTCGTTAGGCGGAGAACATTGGGGGACTTATGGGAATTCAATTTCTGGAAACGGTAGAATCGCCGCATGCACATTTAACAATCCCGTTGGTTATCCTTCTGGAAATGATAATCTTATTCTTTACGATTATTACGGTAATCATATTTGGTCTTCGGGTTTTCAAAAAAACTATTCATTAAATGCTTGGGCTTGTACTTCTACTCCAGCGGTTGACATTCATGACCGTGTAATCGCCTGTGATAATTTTCATATTATTATGGTGAACGCATCAGATCACAACAATGTTCATGTAGATTGGATTTCAGATATTCCTCATGATGAATATCTGCTCACTTATCCTTATCCATTTAGTCCTACCATCATCGAAAACAAAACCATCATTCTACCAACACAAAATGGCCCCCTTCTTGCTTATAATGTAGATACTGGGGAGAAGATTGCTGAGTTAAAACTAGGAGAACATACAACTATAGATCCATACTTTGGTGTATCTGATATGAATAGTACAAATTTCATAACAGTCATGCTTGATTATTATCTCTATTCGATTTGCCCCTATCGGTACAACAGCATCACCCAACGTGTTGAATGGAATTCATCAGTACCATACGGAGTCATGCCCATAAAAATAAATAAATTCTACGATGACGATATGGCTTTTTACGTCAATGAGAACATTGTATCCGTATATCATAATGTAGGTCAAGACTGGGTATTTCTTACCAAAAATACCATTGACAGCGGTGGAATCTACACCGGGGAAGGATACTTTTCAACAATCAATTCAGCCACTGCAGAAGGAAACAGGATTTACTTAGCCACCGGATACAAGAAACCTGGTATCTCACCATTTAACAACACCATTGGCAGACTGTACGCTGTGGATGTATTCCCCGATGCACCACGTGAGGAGGATCGTTTAGTCGAAGTATGGAATTATACGTATTTTGGGGACAGCCAAGCAACCCCCACATTGATCGACAATTGTCTTTATTTTGACAGTTACAATAATACCCTTTTGGAAGAGTATAGAGATCCACATATTTATGCAGTGTACACAAATGGAACGGAAAAATGGGAGCGGTCCTTTGCAAATAGGACCTATTTTACCTTTACAACGGACCCGAGAGGTGGTTTCTGGTACGTTGACACCGATGAGTATCCCTGGGGACCTCCTTATGTGGGGGGTAGATCATTGGTCCGTTTCAGCGAAGAAGATGGGAGCATCATGGAGCAGATTGATGTGAAAACACTCATTGGTGATACCTCAGATTTGCCGCTTTATCCCTTTTCTTGTCTGACCATTGGTGGAACCAAAACATATCCTATTATGTTCACATCTGTAAACCGCCCTGATTTTATGGAAGGGAAATGGGTTGTTGCTATTAATTTAACGACGAACACAGCTATGTGGAAGATTCCTGTAGAAAAAGTAGTAGATCAAGATTTATTTCCAATTGGCAGAAACGCTGCAACCGGTGCTTTCACCATTCTCACCGAGGGAAACGACTCCCGCGTACTCTTTCCAACGAATATTGGTGGAATGCAAGCAGTTGGTACCTACCCGGACTGCTGGTTCAAAACCATTACTCATACACCACGCGACTCAGACGACGTAAACACGTACGACGACTCAGTCGATGTTTCATTTACTGTTAATACTTCCGCGTCTAAGGACCAAATATTCATCAGAGCACTTCTTATCTCAGAAGAATACCCAATCCTTTGTCGTTATATGACAGAACAAAGCTATGTGATTACTAATACCCAAGGAATACAAGATACACTAACTGTTTCATTACCGAAAAACGCACCACAGGGCAACTATCAACTTAAAGTATATTTGTATAATTCCTCTGGTAAAAGTAAAAATGATGAAAAATTATTTGATTTTCAGATCTCAGATTATTTTGATGATGGAGAATACGCTAACGAAAAATACGAACCAACGCCATTCTTCATGTATCCACCCAACGATCCACCAGCAAAACCACAAACTCCCTCGGGGAACACACCAATCATGAAACTTATTAATCACCCTTATGAAACGCAAACAACTGACCCCAATGGTGATAAAATTTATTATCAATTTGACTGGAGAGCAAACCAGATCATCCATGAATACAGCACATGGCAGCCTCTCCTTCCACCATACAGCTCAGGTGAACAATGCACCAGATGGAATGGATGGGTACTCCCAGGCACCTATCAGATAAGAGTCCGAGCAAGAGATACATGGCTCAGCCCTAACGTGTTCAGCGAATGGTCAGATCCATTCACCGTAGAAGTACACACATGGGGGGATAGCAGTGGTTGGTGTTTTGAATGTGATGGAAACGAAGCATGCTGTCATCAAAAACCGTATTGTTATTGGCATCCTGACCGGCAGATATGCAGATCATGGCCACCTGGCGATGGTGGCGGTGGCGGAGGAGGTGGCGGTGGTGGCCCAGGATATTCACTTCTTGTTTCGCTTGATTCAACGGTAGCAATCGGTCAAGATTTTTCCTCATATGGATATGAATACCAAACACAACAGCAAGGATTAAGATCCTCTTGTGAATGGACCTGGAGATGGGACTGGCGTGACGGTATTATTTCTTACGGACCAAATCCAACACATAGCTACAGTACACTTGGTGATCACACCGTAGATCTAACAATCACCGATTGCAATCAAGAAACAATGAATATGTCGATACCCATTGAAGTCGTTATTCTCAAAGCAGATTTTGACACCAATCAAAACAGCGCACAACCCAATGCTACGATTTCATTTACTGATGCATCAAGTGGAGGATATGATATCACCAGTTGGACATGGAATTTCCACGATGGCAGCCCACTGGTCCATACGCAGGACACCAGCCATGCATTTACACAGCCTGGAGATTATAATGTAACGTTGACTGTCCAGGATGAAGAACAAAACACAGATACCTTTTCTCAAATCATCACCATTGAATCAGAACCCCCAACACTCATCTCCGCATCAACGCCTCCTCCCATTATAGGTTGTAATCAAAGCATAACAATCTATGCGGAATACTTTGATAACAAAAGCGGTGTAAACCATGTCACCGTCAACTTCGTATATCCTGATAACTCTTCAAGAAATTTCACCATGAGGACAGATACAAGCACATCTGAGGAGTATGAATATATCTTTGGTGATACCGTTCAAAGCGGTTTTTATAATTATACACTTTGGGCTACTGATAATGCAAACAATACAAACTGCTCCCCTGTGTTTTCCTTTAAAGTTGGTACACTACCAGCCACCACCTTAAACTACACCACAACGGATCTCGGCGTTCTTGGTGCTGCAAGTAACGTCAGCTACGCATACAGGATCAACAATAATGGTCAGATCGTCGGGAGTTCAGGAGAAGAACATGGTCTTCAGACCGCATTCCTCTGGCAAAATGGTGTTATGATTGATCTCGGTGCCCTTGGGGATGGTCTCTCAAGTGAAGCACATGCTATTAATGACACAAATACTATCGTTGGATACTCTCATACTGCTAACAATAAGGTTCATGCAGTCCTCTGGGAAGATGATCAGATTATTGACCTGGGTTCACTCATTGGGATAAACGGCACTAGCTATGGATATGATATTAACAACCTTGGACAAATTGTGGGAAGATCAGATACGGGCCAAGGATCTCAAGATATTCTAGAGATGGATGAAATAAGAGATTCTCCTGTTATTGGTACTGATAAAAGATCCGATGCCATCCCTGGAAAAACAGGCATTGAACCAGGTGATCTTGTTTCTGAAGAAATTGAAGAAGCGGAGGGATCAACTGCTCCAGTCCAGCATAAATATCCTCCACACGCGTTCCTTTGGACACAGCAAAACGGAACGATAGATCTAGGAACGTTACCAGGGGATACTTGTAGTGTCGCTTGGGCGATTAACAACCTTGGCCAGGCGGTAGGTACCTCATCGCGCGAGATAGCTCCCAGTCCTATACACGCCTTTCTCTGGACAGATATCAATCAAAATGGACAATCAGATCTTGGGGAAATGACTGCTCTTCAACCACTTTCTGGTGATGTTCACTGCAAAGCTTTCGATATCAATAACCTTGGTCAGGTAGTCGGCTGTTCATATAATTCTTATGATGAATGTCATGCGGTACTCTGGGAAAACGGAGATCCAATTGACCTAGGAAATCTTGGCGGCTCTAACACTATTGCACGGGCAATCAATAATGCAGGTCAAGTCGTTGGTTCCTCTACCATAGAAAACGGTGACATGCATGCATTCATCTGGGAAAACGGAATTATAAGGGATCTTAACACCCTGCTGCTGTCATCACCTGGTTGGACCCTCCAAGATGCATACGGGATTAATGACCAAACAGAAATCGTTGGCAACGGTACTCATAACGGATATATTCGAGCGTTTCTCCTCACCCCGGATGTAACACCACCGCCAGCACCTGTGATTTCGTCAAGCACCCATCAAAATGAAAATCAATGGTACAGCAACAACGATCCTCTGTTCTCTTGGACAACACCCTATGACGCATCAGGCATCAAAGGGTACAGTTACACCATAGACCACAATGCAACCACCATACCCGAAACACTTCTTCAAACAACAGAGACTTTCGTATCCTACACCGATCTAACCGACGGCATCTGGTACTTCCATTGCCGTGCACAGGACAATGCAGGCTACTGGGGTGCAACAGATCATTTTCAGATAAAAATAGATACAACGGTTCTCGCACCGGTGATATCATCCTCAACGCATCCTGTCGAAAGCCAATGGTACAGCAACAACGATCCAGTGTTCAATTGGACTGTCCCATCAGACCCCTCAGGTATAGAAGGATATAGTTATGATCTTGATCAGATACCTTCCACTACACCAGACACGGGTATTGATACCACCGGTACCA
>JAPKYE010000098.1 GCA_026394495.1 Methanobacteriota archaeon
ATCGGTGTAAGATTAGGTATTTTGCTTAATAATTGGAGAAGCAAAGATAAGTAAGGAATCCTTTTTGGCTTAATATCTCCGTTTATTAGCTCAATCAATGATTTGTCTGCAAGATTTTTGACATAGACATATACTTGAGGTTCGCTTTTTTTTAGAGCTAATGCTATTTCTTTTACGGACTTATTGCCTTTTGCCACCTGTTCTAAGACTAAGATTTCTCCTCGCGTAAGTTCCATAATTCCGCTAAAGTAATAATACTATTTAAATGTTTCTAATTTTGGCGGAATAAAAACAACCTTAAACTGAGTTCGGCCTAGGCCAAATAAGTGCTGGGTGTAGGCCGTAAGTCTCTTTGCAACAGGAAAAAAACACAAATTTTTATTAAAATGGAAGACAGAAGAAATAAAAAATTTATGCATTATTTTTTCGTTTGCATAATTGTTTTATGCCCGAGTAGTAAAAAAAGGATAGTTTTTGCTGCCAAAATACAAAGCATTAAGGATGGATACTATGATTATTGACAGGATATGCGAAATAAAAAAAAACGAAAGATAGCGTGTAATTGAGAATTAGCAGTCATTGTAAAAATGACATAACTTAACAAAACATTACATGGAAATGTAAAAATGCGAGACAAACGATTTATTGCAGAACATCGGGGCGGACCTCTAAAAAAGGAACAGCACTATCAGTTAATTAAATGGGCTTGCGACTGTGCGGAGCATGTATTGCATCTCTTCGGTGAAAAAATAGATGAGCGACTAACAAATGCTCTATTTGTGGCTAAAGCGTGGACACAAGGGAAAGCTTCGGTTGGTGACGCAAGAAAAGCCTCAGTAGGTGCGCATGCGGTAGCTCGGGAATCTTCAAACCCGATTGCAATTGCAGTGGCTCGTTCTGTTGGACACGCTGTTGCAACTGCTCATATGGCTGACCATTCGTTAGGACCTGCGTGGTATGCTTTGAAAGCCGTGAAATCTGCAGGTAAATCAATAGATGCAGAAAGAAAATGGCAAGATGAACAATTGCCATCAGAAATTAAAGAGCTTGTCCTAACTGCAAGGAAAAATAGAAGATTAAAAAAGATCTGATGGACAAAAAGGAATGAACTGGTTCAATTATTTCGGAGATAGAAGACTTGAAATGTGCTGGGTGTAGGCTGTAAGTCTCTTTGTAACAAGTGAAAAACACATCTCTAAATAAAGATGACACATCGTACCGTCACTTGCTTCTATCTATTTCTTTGTATGGGATAGTATATTGGTAAAGGATTGATTATATCATATTTGAGATATTCACGATGTAAAACGAAAGCAAAAATAATATCATATTTGATATAAAATATGAAGAAGAGTGATTGGAAAATGAACAACACATACAAGTCTTCGCATCAATATTTTTTTAAACCCCTAAAGATGCTATCAGAAAGAACATGGAGTATATGATTAAAACAATCAATTGCCGATTATCGAATAAAGATAATCAGAATATTTTGATTCATATAACGAAGCAATAGCATCATATCAAATTTGATACAATCAAACATAACAACAGCAAAAAGAAAAAAAGCAAACCATCATTTTTCAAACAACAAATTTTAAAAATATATTAATATAAAAAAACTAAACTATTTTTTTAAATAAAATAATTATCGGAAAAATCTAGAGTAAAAAAATAAATAAATAACCGCAAAAAAATATTTTATGAAAACATTTATATATAGTTCAAATCATTCAGAGCCTACCACTGAAATTATTTAGTGAGGGAGGTAAATATTACATGAAGAACAATCAAAATAATAAAAGAAAGTATGATGAAAATATAAAAAAAATCAACGCTAGTTTGATCGCTCTCATCATGGTTTTAACCATTATCCCAATCATGATGATCGCATGTTCAACAATAACCACCGCATCAGATTGGCCCATGTTCAGAAACAACGCGGGAAATACTGGTGAAGCAACGGAAACAATCAATCTGCCATTAACAGAACAATGGCATTCGAGCGCACCAGCAGTAGAAGAAAATGGAGCTGTCGTTGCAAACGGCATCGTTTACATGTGCTCAGATGCGAATAAATTGTATGCATTTGAGGTTTCCACAGGGGCAATAATTCCTGGATTCACGGTGACCATAGGATTCACATATGGAAGTCCTGCGGTTGATGAAACAAATAATATTGTCTATGCACTTGCCGGAAGCGACTTGTATGCATTCTATCTTAATGGTACTTCTGCATGGACAAAAAATGTTGGTTCTATAGGAAATAACTATAATGAAGGCCCTATTCTCGACGACGGATATGTCTATATTAAAGCAGGTAACCTTCTGCAAAAATACAATGCGACTGGAGACCAACAATGGACATCTGCAACAACAGGCATGGCTACACAACCTTCAATTATGGGAGACTACGTTTATTCAAATTCCGGACAAATACGAAAATACAATAAGACCACGGGGGCAGAAATCACCACAGGTGGCTTACCAAATACAAGTTCATCTAGCCAATCAGCACTCACCACAGTAGACGGAAAAATCTTCCATAAAGCAGGATCCTTATTAGTATATGATGCAGATAATGGGAATTTGCTCTGGTCACAACCCTGTGGCGGTGATGCAACCTATTATGATTCTCCAGCGGTCGCAAATGGAGTCGTGTACGTCTATGGTTACAGCGACTCAAAGATGTATGCTTTTGACGAAAACACGGGAGCAACCATGGCCGGATTTCCCTCAGTTGCACTCAACCCAGGTGGGGATCGGAACTGGGGTTCTCCAGCGGTTGCAGGCGATAAAATATTCATCGGTGCGGGTACTTCCCAAAAATTAAAAGTATTAGGTGCTGCAGGTTCAGCAAACGCCGGGCAAGTCTTAGAAGAACATCTTACTTATTCAACCGATTACCAAGGATTCGATCTCTGTTCTCCAGTCGTCTCCGATGGTGTCGTTCTTGCGATGCTTGATGGTGGCGGGCTCTATGCTTTCTTCGGTTCAGGTGTTAACTGGGAAGGAGGAGCAATCGTCATTAACAACGGTGAAAACTGCACTGGCTCTCGCGATGTCACCCTTAGCTTAGATAACGGCTCGATCCCCGATGTCGTTTCCATGCACATCTCAGAAGACCCCTTCTTTGGGGGAGCATCCTGGGAACCATTTGAAACAATAAAAGCATGGCAGTTCTCAGATGGATTAGGAATGAAAACCGTATACGCACAATTCAAGAATGCAGACCAACAACTCTCCAATGTCTTTAACGATCAAATCAACTATTCAGAAAGCTGCGGCGCTGTCGTCGATAATACTCTACCAATCACCATAAAAACCATTGGCACACCACAATATGATAACGGTGTCTGGGTAAACCTGTCCACCGAAATCACAATCACCGCAACAGATCCTGGTGATGATGCATCGGGTGTCAAAGAAATACATTACAAGATAAATGATGTTGAAACCATCGTTCAAGCAGACCACGTCACCTTTAAATTCCAAGAAGAATGCTCCCATGCCCTTGAATTCTGGGCAGTGGACAACGCAGGTAATATCGGGAATCACACGACCCAAACCCATTATGTGGATGACACTGGACCTGTACAAACCATACAGTTCGGAGAACCAAAAGATGAATCCTTCGTCTATCATGATGGTGTCTGGTACACGGGTATCAGCGCATTGACTCCGATATGGATCAACTCTACAGATATAGGATGCAACGACGGCGGTGTTGGTTCTAGCTACCTTAGTTATAATATCTATATTGGGCAACAGTATGGAGAATGGACTTTACACGGATCCCATACCATCTACGACAACCAAGCCGGAGATATGAATCCAACAGCAGGAAAAATCTCAGTTGTCGTCTACATGGATGAAAGCTGCTGGCATGAGATCCATTACTGGTGCTGTGATCTCCTCGGCAATCGAGCACCCAAAGTTCAAGGATCGTATTTCAACTCTGACTTCGTCGTCGACGCAACCGCACCAACCACCCAAGTATCCTTCGGAAGCCCCTACATGAAGCTGAATAATGATGACTATATCTCCTGTGCTACAGAAATCACTCTCTACGCAAATGATACAGGATGTCTACCAAACGGAGCAGGAGTCGCAACACTTGTCTGGTCCGTTGATAAAAAGATGTATGATGACGAATGGGAAGTTGTCCAATTCGGTGTCGTGAACGATAACGACGCAAACGACCTTGATTCTACACCAGGGAAAATCAAATTCATCATCTATATCGGTGAAAGCTGCGAACATCATATCTATACGCAAGCCACTGATTACCTTGGAAACACCGGGGCTCAACTGAAAAAATACGTAAAAGTTGATTGCATACCACCCATCACCATAAAAGAGATCGGCCAACCACAATACTACAATGCAGCAGAAGACATTACCTATGTCACCACCTCAACACCGATCTGGTTGAACACCACTGATCAACCTGGCGTCTGCGAAGTCGGCTGCGACTACCTTCACTGGGAGATCTACATTTTTAATGAAACCTCACAAGGCTGGGACTTACTTAGTTGGAATGATGAATACGGCAACAAGGCAGTGATTTACTTTGGCGAGGAATGTCATCATAAACTCGTCTGGTGGGCGATCGATAAATTCGGCAATAAAGAAGAAGCGCATGTCCAATTCCATAATGTCGATGACACACCACCAACAACGATAAAAGAATACGGGACCCCACAATGCTATCAACAACAATTCGCGAAATTAAATGGTAACGGTGGAACTACAGAACTCTGCATCACCAGCCATACACCCATATACCTTAACGCAACTGATGGCGGGAAATGCCCAGCTGGCGTGTACATGATCTATTATAAGATTTGGTACAACGGCGCATGGTCAGCCTGGATGCACGGAGCACCAAACAGCGACGTGGTCTTCACCCTTGATGAGCTTGGAGCCCCATGGAACCAGGACTGTCTGCATTACATTAATTACTACGCAGTCGACAACCTTATGAACACAGAAATAGTCGATAATCAAACGTTCTATGTTGATAACGCACCACCGGTCATCGTGAAAATCGTTGGAGATCCAAACTGTTCCATTGACGAAGATGAATACTGCATCCTACCCACCACACCAATCACCATCGATAGCTTCAATGACGGTTGCTGTGCAGAAACAGGACTTACACTCCGCTATAAGATTAACGATGGAGAATGGATCTATCCAACAGATTTACCAGTCATAATCACCATCCCTGAAGCATGCACCCATATCCTCACCATTGAGGCATGGGATTGTCTTGGAAACATTGCAACCGATGTCGAAACCTTCCATGTAGACATCGTACCGCCAACTATGACAAAAACCGTTGGTGATCCAAACTGTTACCAAGGCGAGGGCACCTACTGTGTCACCATGCAAACCCCCATCACGGTTGTAGCAACAGATCAAGGATGTAGCATCCCCTGTGGACCCGTCACCATTGAATATAACATTGGATACGGTGATGTGTGGACAGGATGGACAGTTTATACAGGTGCTATTTACTTTAGCGAACCCTGCGAACACACCCTCATGCTCCGAGCCTATGACTGTCTCGGTAACGGCATGGACGACCAGTTCTGGGATGTTGAAACCTTCTATGTTGACAACACAACCCCGGTCATCGAAAAAACCGTTGGGAAACCACAATGCAACCTTGGAAATGGAACCTACTGCGTTACCACTCAAACAGACATCACCATCAACGCTTACGATGAAGGATGTTGCGATAGCTTCACGGTGAAATATCGTATAAATGAAGGAGACTGGATGGACATCACATCCCTGCTACCGTTCACGTTCAATTTCACCGAAGAATGCGAGCACGTCCTTGACATATGGGCCTATGATTGCGTCGGTCATGAAATCATCGATACTGAGACATTCTACGTCGATGACACCCCACCAATCATCGTGAAAACCGTCGGAGAACCACAATGTGATCTTGGAGATGGAACCTACTGTGTCACCACGAGCACACCGATAACCATTGAAGCACTTAATGACGGATGCTGCCCCTGTACAAACAACACTATCGAATACCGCATCTGGTTCAATGGAGAATGGACTGAATGGATGCCGTACATCGGTCCCTTCACTTTCCAAGAGGAATGCACCCATCAACTTGAAATACGAGCAATGGACTGCCTTGACAACACCGCAACGGATCTCGAAACCTTCAATGTTGATGACACCCCACCAGAACTCACAAAAACCGTTGGTAACCCACATTTCTACTTCGGAGTTGATGATGCTGGCCACGATGTATGGTATGTCTACCCCCTCACCGAAATCTCGTTTACCACGGAAGATTTCGGATGTTGCCCCTGCCTCAATACTACAATCTACTATCGTTACTGGTACCTTGGAGTATGGACCGACTGGATGGTCTACGAAGAACCAATCACATTCCATAAAGGATGTGTACACTATCTTGAAGCCTACGCCGTGGACTGCCTCGGCAACCAAGGCATGACTGATAACGAAACCTTCTGGGTCTGCACCAGCGGAGAAGCAGGTCCTACGGTCACCTTCATCAATCCAGCGTTCGGATCAACTCACTGTGAACGAACCCTTGAAGTCCTCATCCGGGCGACAGATGATATCACTCCTTCAAGTGAGCTGACTGTGAAAATCTGGATACCAGGCGGTCGAAGAAACGCACCGACTTTCTGGTATGACACCATATACAACGAAACAGACGGTTTTTTCCATGCATTCATTGACATCTACGAATACCAGAATGGAGCAGAACTTACCATCCAAGCCTGGGCAGTGGATGAAGACGGCTATGCGAATTTCGCATTACCAACCACCTTCATGGTCTGTAGCAACGTTGGCTATGACCAATGGCATCAAAAAGGCTGGAACAGCCTCACCATACCGTGGGGAGAAATCAGCTGCAGCTATGAGGTCACTGACGTTCTTGGATCCATCGACGGAAACTTCGCATGGGTCTGGTACTACGATGCAGTCCATGATCAATGGTCAAGCTGGTACAAATACCGAGACTCAGGTTTTAACACACTTACCATGATGGAACCCGGGAAACAATACTGGGTCTATATGGAAACCGCTGACCGATACTTCACCGATATCTACGCACCCATGGTCACTATCACCTTCCCTGAGGAAGGAGCAGTATTCAACACTACCGTTGCGAGCATCACCGGAACCGCTTTTGATAACGAAACAGGAATCGACTACGTCACC
>JAPKYE010000021.1 GCA_026394495.1 Methanobacteriota archaeon
GTACGACATCAAGATCGATACTTCCTCTGTTGTATGCTGTGATAAATGTTGTTACGTCGATACTAAACAACATCGTATCACACATCTGATGATACTCCGAGCATGCTTTATGCTGTACTTCAGCGATAACCTCTATCGTCACTTGAGACGTAAAATGAAAATCCTCTGAAAGAAAGAGATCGATACCGTTTTTCAATGCAGAAACAAGGATGCGGCAGTCATTTGCGATATGCTCAGGCGCTGCTCCATGATGACGTTGCATTGACTGCATACAGATCTTACCAAACGCGGTTGAAAACAATTGGTTTTTAAAATCAATCACGGTTGCATGAGCATTTGCCCATCTTTTCATAGCCTGTTTATGTACAACGGGACTAATACGACCCCAGACCTTTAACTGTTCTAGTTCAGAAACAACAGTTGCAGTCAGAAAACAAGGAATCCGGTCACGAGCCAAATTCTTTATAGCTTTGTCAATTAATGAACTTTCTTTCAGAAGAAACGATGTATCAAATGACACACTGCGGATAGCGTGAAGTTCACCCATTTCTTTTATTCACCTAGGTTTTTGTTCTTTTACTTTCTGAAGAGAAATTGTCCCATCAGCAAGAACAATCCAGCGGAGTCGATCACCATTTTTGAGTTTGAGAATTTCCACAACCTCAGATGGCACGGTTATTCGTCTCCGGGAACCACGAATAGTCAACGCGGTTTCTTTTATGCATTTTACGTCGTCGAGATCGATTTTCATCATCTTTCCTCCTTTTAACTAATATCTCCTTTGATATATGCTATTGTAGCCGGGTTTTTCGGATTATTAAACACATCTTCTGCAGGTCCTTGTTCAATGACCATACCAAAATATAAGAAAATAACATAATCTGCAAGTCGTTTCGCCTGCCTGAGTGTATGAGTAACAAGAACAACAGTATAATTCTGTTTTAGTTTTAAAAGCAATTTTTCAATCTGTTGAGCAGCAATGGGATCAAGAGCGGACGTTGGTTCATCACAAAGAATAACCTCAGGTTCAACTGCAATAGCCCGTGCAAGACACAACCGTTGTTGTTGCCCAACAGAAAGCCGAGATGCAGGATCATGAAGCCTATCTTTTACTTCATTCCACAAACCGACTTCTTGCAGGTAATGTTGAATTGCTGCGTCTAACTCACCTTTTTTTGTTTTTTTACGATGAATCTTCAATCCATAAGCGACATTCTCATATATCGACATAGGTAACGGATAAGGTTTTTGTGAGATCAACCCCATTTTTTTGCGGATATCAGGAATTTCATCTCCTTTCGAATCAAAAATATCTTGTCCATCGACAAAAATATTTCCCGAGATTTTTACCTCATCGTGTATCTCCAAAAGTCGATTAAATGATTTTAAAAGAGTTGTTTTCCCACAGCCTGAAGGACCGATGATCGCGGTAAGTTGCTTCGCAGGAATTTTTATATTTACATCTTTTAAGACATAGTGTTTATCAAAGTATACATTCAGATTTTTGGTTTCTATTTGGATGGTTGAAGATAACATATTTTTTTCCCTTCTTTTTATTATCGTATCACATGTTTCATAAATCGTTTTGATAAAACACGTGAGATGATGCTGATTAAGAGAACAACTACAAGGAGGATAAATGCTGCTGCATACGCCTTTGGTTGACCTGATGGTAACGAATACAGATTAAAAATCATCGTTGGAAGAGCAGCTGTCGAATCAAAAAGGGATGTGGGGATACGATTAGAAAAACCCGCAGTAAAAAGAATTGATGCAGCATCACCTATCCCTCGCCCCAAACCTAAAAGGATACCTGCAAGAATTCCAGGAAACGCTTGTCTTCGAACAATTCGTATAGCGGTCTCAAATTTCGTTGAACCCAAAGAAAAAGCGCTTTCTTTGAGACCAATTGGCACCATTTTTATCGCTTCGTCCATATACCGGGTAATGATGGGGATCTCAAGCAAAGTCAAAGCAAAAATTCCTACAAGAAGAGACGACCCCATTCCTAAAGCGATCATAATCATAAGACAAAAAATTCCATACACGATGGAAGGAATGCCCCAGAGAACATCAAGTGTGAACCGAATAAAATTAGCAAACCCGGGATGGGAAAATTCTTTCTGAAGATAAAGAGCTATTCCGATCCCAATAATACAAGCTAAACCCGTTGCAGGTAACGCAAGAAGAAGAGACCCAATAATAGCATTTAAAATACCTCCGCCTAGAGCATTGCCTGGTGTAGGAGTTTGCGTGATCATTTCTATACTAATAGATGAAGCACCATTGATGATGACAAGTCCAAAGATAATAACTAAACTCCCTATGACAATACAGATAGAAACTATCATAAAAAGTTTAAAAATTTTTTCTTCAACTGTGCGTCTATTCAATACGTCCACCTCCTTTTTGCTCTCCTTAGAATGAAAACGCCTAATATATTAAACACAAGCACAACCACAAATAAAATCAGGGCAACGAGCATCAATGCAGATTCATGTACGGGGATTGACATCAATTCACCGTATTTCGACGCTATTAACGATGCAAGGGTTTCTCCTGGGGAAAATACCGATGAAGGAATGCGGGGAATACCTCCAATCACCATGTTGATTGCGATGGTTTCACCAAATGCCCGTCCAAACCCAAGTAATATCGCTGCGATAACACTTGGTGTTGATGCACGAAACACAACTTTTTTTACGGTTTCCCACTTTGTCGCGCCAACAGATAACGATGCTTCTTTTAAGGCAAGTGGAACAGCATTAAACGATTCAATACACAAAGAGATGATGATAGGAAACACCATAACCGCTAAAATCACGGCTGCAGTAAATATACAAAGACCCGTACTCTGTACACCAAACCATGGCGCGATAACATCTTTTGTGAGGGGAACAAGGAATAAAAATGCACATAACCCATAGACGACTGAGGGAACCCCTGCAAGCACATCAATAAATGGTCTTAGTATTCGTCTTATCTTCCATGGGGCATATTCTGCAATATAAATTGCACTGAGCAAAGAAATGGGGATTGCAATAAGAAGAGCAATTCCTGTGACTAATATTGTTCCTATGATAATCGGTGCGAGACCAAACTGACTATTGTCCGGGTTCCACGTTGATGAAAAAAGGATATCAAAAAGAGAGTTATCTTGTAAAACTAAACCTGATCTAAATAAAAGAAGAACGAAAATCAAAAAAAATAAAAGAGAAACAAACAGCGTGGCTATCAGCATCAGTTTTGTACCGATCAAATCACGCAGTTTTCTCTTATTCATGCTTCCGGACTATCCATTTTTTTTTCAGTAAACGTGCTTGTGGGTAACTATTGTATCTCGGGTCTTATTCCGCTTTCTAGATACTGTATTTGAAGAGCAATAGTCGCCTCAGGTAATGGTACATATCCAGATTCGAGAACATATTGCTGTCCATCAGTTACTATCCAGTGTACAAAATCATACACTATCCCAGTAAAATTATGCGAGGTGACAAGATGAAGCGCTCGTGCTGGCGGAGACGGATAAATATTATCGTTTATCGCGGTTACCATAGAGGTTCTATCTGCGTAGACTTTCTCGTTATCATCCAGGGTTCCGTTTTCATTGAGATCAATCGGAACGGGAATTATTCCATCTGCCGGTACAAATGTGTTATCAGCAAGTTTCTTGGTGTACACGTAACCAATGTTATTATATCCTATGCTAAATCTATCACTTTGGATTTTCGCAGCAAGAGCATTATCCCCGTTTATTGCTGAATCTGCAGGGGCATTTGTTAAATCGTTTTGTTTGTAGTTTCCTAGATATTTTGCCCAGGTTTCCGCAGCACCGCATGAGTCGGATCGTGTGTATACGACAATTTTATCGGTGATACTATCATTTCCAATTAGTTGCCCCCATGTTGTAATAGTTCTGGTAATAAATATATCCTTAAACTGCTGTTTTGTAACACCTTTTTCAAGGATGGTATCAATCACAGGATTATTTGTATTAATTGTTGCGACAACAGCGTCTTTTACTACAGACACCCAGAAAGCTCCTTGTTGTATTTCAGTGTTGTTAATCTCCCGGGAAACCATACCAATATCTGCAATTCCATTTAACGCATCTGCCATCCCGGCCCCAGCCCCATTGGAGTTTATGTCAATGTTTATTTCTGGATGAATTATTTTATATTCAGCGGTCCATTTTTCCATCATGGGTGTTAGTGCAAAGGCACCCTCGACTTTTATGGTTGTATTTTGTTGATTTGTACAGCCGCTCATGCACAAAATGCCTACAAAGAGCAGTATGAGCACTGTTGCGATTGTCACTAGCGTTGTTTGGGTTGTTTTTTCGTTTGATTTACTCATATGAATCCCCGTTCAATAAATAATATGTTTTCCATAGTATTTATAATTATTGGTAAATTGCCTATATTCTTTGGTAATTACCCAATTATTATTTATTTTTACAAATCAGACCAACGATCACTATTTTTTCTTTAGAAATTCCGCCATTTGACCCTTTTTTCCACTGGTCTCAGCACAATCTAATAATTTCTTCTATGATATTTATTGGATCACTTTTATTATCACCAACATAAAAACGCCTTACCTGCCACCCACCACATCTCAACTGTTTATCACGCATCATCAGTTGTTGTTCTTTCTCGGAAGAGAATGCTTCCTCGACTTCTATATCATATTTCTTCCCATTTGTGAATAATGCAAAATCAAGATAAATCGGTGATGTTTTCGTATCAGAACTCCATCGATAATGAACCTTGATTGGTATTCTACTGTTTACTAATTCCCCATAGAGTCTTTGCTTGAAAGAAGATAAAACAAATTCCTTCGATTCTTTTTCTTCTGTATACTCTGCTAATGCTTTCAGAACCCCATTTGCTTCCAGACACGCTTGTTTATCACCAACAACAAATACCGTGCTTCGTGCCCGTGTAATCGCAACATTCAACAACTGCTGCGTCGAATGCACCCAATGCAACGTACCTTGTTTTATCCCTTTTGAAATCGCTGGCGAAAACAAGATAACATCTTTTTCATCCCCTTGAAAACGATGAGCAGTCCCCACCGTAATATTCATATCTCTTAAACTGTCTCTTTGATTAATCTTTTCAAGAATAATCTCCATCTGCGCTCTGAACAATGTTACCACACCAAATGACGCATCTGATAGATTCAATTGCTTAAGTTCACTTAATAACGCAAGAACACAATCCACTTCTTCCAGATTATACGGACTTTTTGAAGCAATTGTTTGTCCCTGAATATCATTCCAATGGATCCCAAAAGGAACTCCATTTTCTTTTAATAATCTCTGTTCATCGGTAAGAATTATCAATCGTTTGTCATAAAAATAATTGTTTGAAAACGCAATCACATCATCATGCGATCGATAGTGTTCATTAAGAAAAAATGGTTTTTCATCACTAATCCCAATAGTTTTTTCTCCAAGATCATACAGCGAATTCTTTGAATAAGAAAAATCCAAAAAAAATCCCTCAATTTTTTTCTCAGCAGCAATACTTCTATCCTCAATCTCTCTAAGCATAGAGATATGCTTTAATTGTTTAGGATCCCCAATAATAACAACCTGCTTTGCCCTATAAAACAGAGGAAACGCAGAAGGAATATCACACTGAGACGCCTCGTCGATAATCAACAAATCAAACAACTGATCTTTGAACGGAAAACTATTTTTTGCAGAAAGATTCGTCACAACCCACGCAGGTAAAAAAGAAACAATAGTCTGCAACGAGTCTTCTTGCTCCGTCAGTAACTGATTTCGAGTCGTCGATGATTCAATCCAGCCTTCCAGTTGTTCAGAAACCGCAAAAAATCGACTGACCTGTTCATGATCGTTAATGCTTGCATTACGTAATTTATTTAACCAATACTGGATAAAAAGAACGCGCGAGATATCAATTTTTTCTTTTTTCAACATAGCCATTTTCTGATACAGTTCATACACAGATGGAAATACAGAAAGATTGTTCTTTGCGGTATGAATCACTTTTTGCAACCCTACAATTTTGGTGCAAATAAAAATCCAATGCAAAACTTTCTTTAGACCGTCTCGAGTGATATCGATATTGGTGTCTATGTACTCTTTAAAACAAGGACTAAACTTCTCATAATACCAATAAAAACACTGCTGCTGTTTTTTCTTATGATGATTAGGAAAAATTTTTCTGAAAAATTTTCTGATTAATCTTGTTTCATTTTTAAAAAGTTTTTTCAGATCATGTTCTAACTTTTTTTCGTTTAAATCTACAATTACCTCTTTGTTCCATCGCGAGAACAAATCCGATGGAAGCTGTTCACAAAAAGAATCAATTTCCTCTTGTGCTTTGTCGATTATTGTGTTTAACTCTGCCATCGCAGTGAGTTTATTAGTGATCAAATCAATTTGCTCAGTGATTCGTACAAGATCTTGAACAGTGGCTTTTCTCGTAGTCTGTGTGTTTAGAAAATCTTTTTCCAAAAAAAGTTTTAACATTTCTGATCGCGCGTTTCTGCGGTACGGTTTTGCACCCATTCGTATAATAAGAGGATGCGGCAGAATCGACCGAAGTTTTTCCGTCACAACATCGACTGCTTTGTTGTTTTTACTTGCGAAAAGAACTGATTTGTCGTTATAGATTGCATTAGCGATAATGTTAATCACCACCTGGGATTTCCCAGTCCCTGGTGGCCCAGTGATAACTGTTAGAGGCTGCGTAAGAGCACTATTCACTGATTGTTTTTGTGCATCATTTAACGCAAAGATTTCTACGATATCCTTATTTTTTATTTCTGATGTTTTTGTTTTTTTACCAAGAATATAACCTAACGAACTCGATTCTATGTCTCCGAATGAAACATTTTTCAATTTATGAAGTTCACGTAGCAAACCAGAGACGATCCCTGTTTTTTCCCCAAAATAAACGATCACGCGGTCAACGATGTGAGGCTGTGTTTCTTCAGTATTTTTCTTTTTAGATCGTGGGAGGTTGTTTTTGTCTGAACTAAGAAGTTCCCGGATTTTCTTCAGGTTTACTTGAAAATCATCGTTCTCTTCGATCTCTTTGCGAAGATGTGTGATCTCCTCCATTTCATACCCTGATTTCGAAAGGATGTAATGATTGAACTGAGGTTGCAGAGAAGTTGGCGTGCACATGATGGTATCTTCTTTTTCTTCGAAGGTGATCTCTGTAAAAAAAAGCGGGCTTATCATTCCATGTGCGTCTGCAGCTAGAGGATATCCATAGAAAAGATGTTTATTCTTCTGCGTATTTGTGCATTTCTTAAGTATGGTGTTTATTTCGTCTGATTTCTGAAGAATTACTTGTGCATGTTGTGTCTGAAAAAATACGTCTGTTTCAAAAATCGTTCTAAATATTTTTTCTTTATCTTTCTTAAGATCAAACGTAAGAGATAGCATATCTTCTTTTTCAAGACAGGCGATATAGTAATCCACAATTGAATGGAATTCGTTTGACGAGATTTTTCTTTCTCTCGTTTTTTGTATCTGCCACCGTTGCATCAAAAACAAAAATATAATAACTATTTTATATTTTAATATGCCTATATTAAAAAATACGTGTATTCTCATCTTAAAAAAATCTATTTTTCAGAGAAATTATTCGATAAAAAATCGGTATTGTCCTAAATTAGACAGCAAAATGATATAATAAAAAATCATCCCATGACCAGATATGATCAGCAAGGGATTCGAGCATAGCTGGTGTCCGTTTGTCATGGAGTGGATCCATGAAATTCCAGTTGAATTGAATAAACTCCAAAGCGTTGATAAGTGCACGTTTTTTCTTCGAGTGGCATTTGGTTTTTCTCACCAGTCGACCAACTCTTTCTTGTAGAATGCCGTTGAAGTTCTCAACATCAGTGGTTTCTATATCATCTACTGATGGAGATCCATAGACTATTTTGCGTATTTTGTCTACTACTTTTCCACCTTCTCTGATTTTAATGAGTTGGCCATAATCCATACATGTCTCTGGATAATATGCTGGGAGGACGTAGGTGTAATCATCGTTTCCATCTGAGAAAATCTGGATCTTGTTTCCCGGGAGAGGAAGTTGGACTCGCTGGACTAGTTTCTCGATCATCTCATCGCAGGTTTGTTGTGTCCATTTTCCTACCGCATGGGAGATAAACAGGTAGGATCGTCGTTTTATGCTGGTGTAGATCCATGCATCACCTTCGCAATCTGCCTCTGGGCTTCCCTGCTTAACCTTCTTTTAATCCTTTTCTTTGCATATCCCATCCTGCAAAGAACAAAGGCTTTACTCCTTAATTATCTATTTTGGGATGAAGCCCTCCTCCGCTACATATATCAGATTATATCGTTGTTGCCGTCCTAGCTCAGCTAGTAGAACATTCGGCTGTTAACCGAACGGTCATCGGTCCAAATCCGATGGACGGCGTATTTTTTTTACTATTATTATTCTATCCTTAAAGTGTTAATAGAAATGCCCGGATAGACCCGTTGTGGATACCATATCCTACAATCTGTCCAGCATCGTTAATATCATTTGCCTCTATGAGTTCCCAGCCGGAATCCGGCGAAATAAAATCATTAAGATCATAGATTATTCCGTTTTGCCAAAGAAACGCATGTTGCGCAGTGTTTCCCGGGGTGGTCGATGATCCAACTATCTGTCCAAGGTTGTTGATCGCACGAGCGAAAATCTTTGTTC
>JAPKYE010000116.1 GCA_026394495.1 Methanobacteriota archaeon
CACGCGGTGTACGATGGATCAGCGGGGAGGCGGAATCCACTGGCTTTCAGATAATCACCTGAGCCGTCGAAATCGACACATTTTCCGATTTTCCCGATCTGGTTGAATAATGGGTTTCCGCTCATGCTGGTAATATCCCAATGGTTGCTGGAGCTGTCATCCAGAGCTGTATACGTGGCACCGGTCATATGCTGAACCGTAATGAAGTTTCCATTCCAGGTCTCAGCAACATGTTCCTGGTTCACACAATCAGGGTTTCCATAATACATATAGAACACAGTATCCTCTGAAGCGCTCAGTAAAGGGATGGTTACCCAAGCAATTAACTCACCGGTAGCACTGTTATACGATTCTATTTCATGGTTAAAAACAGTTGTGTTTGTTGCATTGACAAAGACAAAGTCATCACCATCAGGTTGCGCATGTGAAATGAAATCAGGTGAGGTGCAGGTGATGAGCACCGGGAAATTCGTCTGATCTATATCTACAAAGTTATGGTCGATCACAATCGGTTTGCAGTAATCCCAGTTGATATCCCACCAGTTTGCACCAGAGAAGGCAACCCATTGGCCGCTCTCGTTGGTTGAGAGGTACGCGTAGTCAAGTCCGATGTTATCTCTTCCTTGGGTGGAGAGCGTGATGCTTCCCCCAGGTGGCACGGTTGGTCCACTTTGTCCTTGGTTTCTCCATTCTGGATATACGGTATCTTGTGTTCTGAACTGCCATATTGGTCCCGATACGCTTTGGGAGTAGGGTGGATCGATGTACGTTACAACAATCTGACAATAATAGGTCGTCCAGATGTCCATTGTCGCTGGATCGTAGGTGGTTCCAGGTTGGCTAGGAGATACTTTTATTGTTGGTGGATTGGTTGTTCCAAAGTATACATCATATGTCACTGGGTTCCCATCAGGGTCCCCACCGGTCCAGTTGAGATCAGCGGTACGAGAGACACTTATTGCAAGGTCAGCTGGGCCTGGATTGTTGGGGATATATGGTGGATTGTGAAATGGAACCGTGGCTTGCCCCATATAGGGCAGATAGTTATGTTTCGTTACGGTGACGTACATCGATCCTCCAGAAGTTGGTGATGGGTTAAACGTGCAGTCTCCAGCGCTGTTCGTTGTTCCAGTGAGATATATATCTGTTCCTTTCCATAAGCAGACGTCAGCTAGATAAACGGGGCTGCCGCCGGAGGTCACATGAACAGTGTATGAAGAAGGACCTGTGGGTAATGTAGCAGGATGGGTTACCACAATGCTTACCGGGTTGTTTGTCCAGATGGGAAGCTGCGGATCCCCTAATAGATTCAGTTCGTCAAAGATACATCTATAATAGTCATCGTTGTGAGGTGATTCATCTTTCGAATCTGAAAATGCTTCACCGAGGATATAGCGCTCCTCTTCAAAAATCGCTTCGAAAAATTCACGATCATATCTACAGGAATATGTTGTATAGACCCCAGGAACGTAAATACCATACCGTGAGTTACCGACAAAGGCAATGCCACCGCCGTTGTTATCACGGACGAAATGCTCTGCAATACAGTTCGACACATCGAACGCAGCAGGGTAACAACCCATCGAATACATGATGCTTTGTTTATTCCCATTGCTAAATCCGTCAACCTCGCCAGGGGTAAGAGTCAACCAGTGGTTGATGACACCTACACCAATCTCGTATTCGTTGCAGTGATCACCATGATTAATGAGATGCTGCCCTGCGTTGACGTATAGTTTTACAGCAGTTTCATGATCTCCGGTCATGCTGTCATATACGTTGCTCATCGTCCAATCGGCAGGGATATAGGCAGTATCAATGGCGATTTTACAGGTTTCCATAAGAGTACCGGCATCAAGATTAAAACCGAACATCGCAGCGGTCTTTGCATAATTCGTAAGCGGTGGGTTTTGTTCATACGTAAAAATCTTATTTATGAAATTTTGTATTTGTCCAACACCAGTTCCAGGGGCAGTGACTGAAGCGCGACCGACATTCACTTCGCATAAAAAGTCTCCATCGTAGTCTGCGTAGTAGGTATCTGCAGGAGCATAGATTTCTTCATTTGCGCCACTTAAAAACAAGGAATAATATTTCAATCTGACAGGAACGGTATCAATATCACCACCAAGGAGGAAAAACGTTGCACTCCAAGTACTATGTGCATCCTGGACAAACGCATTAATCTTTTCTTGATTATCCGCACCGGTATACGTACTATAGATCCAGTCGGTGGTCACGATCGTTGCTTTCATACCTTTTTTTGTTTTCCAGTCGGCGAGCGGTTGGAAATAGCTCACCCACGTTGGTTTTGTAATGATCACGTATTTGTAATTACCAGCGGGAACACCTCGTGGTTCACCGCCGTCTTTTCCGGTATCGGAAGCTACCAGGTTGACATCTTTCGGGTTGACGACCATATTCATAATCTGCGTCTTATACTCTGTTCTTTCGGCCTCTGAAGTCTGTTGGGGGAGGTAATCGCCACAGACGTATCCTTGCGTACCAAGAATCTCCAGAGTAATCGATGTATATATCGTGAGTTTCTTTTCACCTGGTGTATATTGAAGGGGGAACACTTGAACGACTGCCATTCCTTGGCCACGAAGATCAGTCTGATAGACAAACTTTGCGAGTTCTACTGGGTATTTTTGTTTGGATGCATACGTGACAGCATCTGGTTCAACGAGATCTATAGCTTTGTCGATATCATTCATTGTTCGTAGTGGCTGAGCAGGGAAGAGTGTGTATTTCCCGTTGATCTCCTCGTTTTTTGTTTCGATTACACGTACCTGGGAGGCAGCAGTACCTGATGGCAATGCAATGGTTATTTCTGCATATGGCAGGAAGGGTTTTCCAATGTCGTTGAGAAACTGGCAATCTTTGAATTGTACACGGTCGTATCCCATAAAGGTATCAAACATCAAATCATTTTTTGAGATTTGATAGGTATAGCGGATTGTTGATTGTCCTATGACATCAACTTGTGTTTTTTGCCCAGAAATCGTCTGAGCGGGTGACATCGACGGTGCGAGTAAAAAAAATGCGACGGTCACAATCACCAAATAATTCCATCTGTTTAAAATTTTTTTATGCATTTTTTTCATGCTATTTCCTCCCTACGTATATTTTTTATCGTTAACATTTATATGTTTTTATTTCTTTTATATAATATTAATGCTTTTTGACTATATAAATTTAACGGTGCAATTCTTACTAAAGGGGGTATCCTATATAAAATTAACGACTGTTAATTTATTGGTAGCTAAAACCACAAAAAACAAAAAACAGAGCCCATCAAAACTAATTATATTATACTATATATGATATTAATAATATTAATTATCACAAAACATACACATTACGTAAACGTAAGAACCGCCATCTAACAGCGAATACTATGCACATGTCAAACTCCATTAGTAAAATGAATACCGAAGCAACCTCCTTTTGCCACCATACACTTAATATTATGATGATGTACTGCTTCCGATCCACAGAGATTCTCCCTGCAATAACCTCAGTATATTAAAAAAATATACACTTTGATGTAGTGTCATTAAACATTCGTTCATTCAACTACGTTTATGGTTCATCATAGACCTCCATCACTGTATCCCTTTCAGATAGACGACAGCTAATATAAAACAGGTGATTCCATAAACCAGAATAACCAAAAACAATACCCTTAAAAAAAATTAAAAAAATAAAAAAAAAGAGAGGAGGCGAAAGAAGGACAACCCTTCCTTACACCCTTTGTTTTTGTTTCGTCACTAGTCGCTCTTCTTAACTTTCGAGAGGCGTTAACGTTACTTCTCCGCTGGGTCCGACACTAAAGCTTATGTCACCGATGGTTCCTTTGTAGGCTGCGTCGAAGTTGTTTGGGCCGATTTGGACAAAGGATCCACTGAAGGCAAAGCTATCTCCAAGGTCAAGACCTGCGATCTCAATCGCACCGAGGATATCCCGGATCATCGATATTTTTGATTCTCCGAAGAACGACACTGCATTTCCGGGGAAGGATGCTTCCGTGAAAGCGCCATCTTTGATTACTACTGCGGCGACTACGTTGTTTGCCTTTCTGAACACCTGATGTACATCTGCTTCGACTGCCACTGGTAAGAATGCTGGAAGTGCTATGGGGTCTGCTGCAAGGATGCTACCGGTAGTGATTATCTTGGGTATCGGTATGAAGGTGACAATAGAGTAGGGTCCGTTGATTCCTTCAACATTGATGACTCTACTTGCTGTTATATCTGTGCGGATGGTTTGGTCATCGGTCTCTGTTGCGAGAGTCACGATTGCTTGTTTTGCTGCAATCTTGAGTTCGTTTTCGATTTCAATGGGTGTCTTATCTCCGTCTCGTATTCCCACTTTTAATAGTTGCGGGGCATCTGCGATAGTGAGGTCAAGTTCTTGTAATGGTGGTTCGGTGATGGAAACATATTTGCCGTTGTACCTGGGGTTATCGCCAGCGACGTTCATAGGTAGGAAGTAGGTGCTGATGAATTCACTTGCGGTCTTGTAGGTGTTTTCTCCAATTCCAGTGCTGGACGGGTCGTTCACCCATAGTCCGAAGACCGTTACCGGCCTTAGGCCTGGATAGACGCTTCGGTTAGTGTGTATGCCTCGTACTGCCATCCAGTTGCTGTAGTTTCCGTAGGCTGGTATAGTTGCTGGGACGTTCGTCGGATAACCTGGTTTTATCCCGGCTTCGTAGTCGATCCAGAGGGCGATATCAGCTAATGCTTCACTGGCGGTGTTTCTGATGTCGTAACCGAAGTTATATCTGTATGTTGTGTAGGGTTTTGGGCTGTGGTTTTGTAATGACCATACCATTCCATCAACGTCTAGGTATTTGGCGCTGGCATTATAGTTCCAGTTATGGGCATGGGCTTCGTTGTAGAGTGTGGTTTGGTTGCTGAATAGCAGAGGTGGTCCTGTTGGGTTTACGGTTTTGTTCCAATTGACGTAGTTAAGCATCATTTGGAGTACTGCTGGTCCGCAGAGTTGTGAGTTTGTGTATGTACCATAGGGATGTGTGGTGTACATTGGGAAGTTTTTCAGGTCAAGGTAGTATATGTCCACGACGACATCAATGGTGTTGACATGGCTGATCGTGTCGAAGAAGTGGTCTACGACGCCGACATAATGAGTGGGGTTTCTGGCAATGACGCGGATTGTTGCATTGGTCCAGATGTCAAATCCAAGGATAAGCACTTTGCTATAATACCCAGCGGCATTTCCTGTGGTTGTCTTTTTAAACCCTTCAACTGGGTCAATGTTGTAGATCTGAATATCTGGCAAAACTACTGGTTCGAATGTTACGTACGTCACATATCCATTCAGTGTAACGGTGTTGAAGTCGTAATGGATGAAGAGAACGTCATCGTCCGGATACTCGATTGGAGCATACGACCACATAACGATTTCTGCGCCGATGGGTCCCTTTGAAAGGGTGGATAGTCGGTAACCAGGAGCAACTGCATCGTCACCACTCCAGGTGTACATTGCGTCGCCGACCCAACTGACTCCATCATCCATGGATACAGCAAACATCACTGATGATAATTGGCTAGTGGTGTTTGTAAAGATACACGTCATGATGAATGTTTTATCTGAGACATGTTCTACCTCAGGGAATCTGAAGGTTCCAGCAGGATCATACCAGCTAACATCATTTGCCCACCATCCAATGCCTTGTAGGGTTCCGTCATCATAATAGTTGCCGAGTTCGAGTTCAGAATGGGCTTTGGCTGGGTCTGCAGTCTGATTGTATGTTTCTAATGCATATACAATTGTGTGGTTATAAAAGGACATATCCGGGCGTTCAAAAGACCATGTACCACTGGGATCCCACCATCCGGGTAGACTAGAACCAGGTGAGGTTGTATCGTCGAGATAGTGACTCCAAGAAAATGCAGGCAAGTATGGTGGAGAGGTTTGACCAGTTGTATACTTATCGGTCATAAACGAGACTCTGGCTGTATTCCCTAAATCATAGTCCATATCAAAACCTGTGGTGTATGCAATTGCGGGAAACATCCATCCCATAAGTATTGCCTGGCCAGCTGTACTCATGTTTACGATACAAAAATGAACCTGGTCATTTACCGTCCCCTTATCAAGAGTCATTGCGATCGCGCCGAAGAAATCAGGGCCATAAGCATAATTACAGGTGATCACGGGGTTTTTCAAGTCAGAGTAACCCGAAGTGCTGAATGCCCAGTAGTAATGGCTCATATGTTCCTCCGTTACATTTGCTAAGTCTAAAATGGTTGTTGCGTCAACCTCCCAAGTCAGAAGATGAATATCACCTGAGTTCTCCGCACTACGGAATGTAACCTTAAAAACATCCAGGGATCCATTTTTTCCATAGTAATCAATCGATGGCATTGAATCTGCAATTGGATCGTCTGTTTCTGTATCAATGAAATAGACACTATCTCCCCAGGATTCCCCGCCATCGGCTGAACCCGAGTATGCAAGGGCAATATAATTCTGGGTTGGATCTGATTCATTTTGCCATTTTTCCTCGTTGACCATCATCATCAACCCTTCACCGTTGCTTGCAACAGCAGGATGTGTATTCCAGAAGAGAAGGCCGGCTCTCGTTCGCTGAGGAAACGTCACAGGAACGGCTTTCTCATTTTTTACTTTCTGTGCTGGTAGAGATATAGAACTGCTATCCAGATTAGCAAGTTTCATTTCTTTTGCATAAGGCGCTATCACGGAATAATCATGTGTTACAGGAACTTTATTGAGGTTTTTAAGAGCTCCAACACCGTCCTTCCGAAGCATGGTAACTATATCATCCAATGCTATTTTTCGCACAGCAGGAGTTATGTTTGCTGCATTTATTTTTTTTGTCGATGTACTCACCGGGGTAATAGTTTTTCCCATACCCGTGGCGCTTGTTATCAACAGCCCTGCAATAACTAATGTTATTGCGCAGATTAATATTTTTTGTTTCATTTTCGTTTTTCCTCCCTATTTCTAGGTTTATTTTGTTTAAGATATTCCTGACATACTACACAACATCTTGATTTTTATACATATATTCATATAATTGTATAGTATGCACTGACTATATATATACGTGCTTATATTTAAATGTTTTGTTTAATTTCCACATTGCCCGGACAGAATAAATAAAAAAAATACTCGTAGGGAAACCACCAAATCCATACTAGGAAAACTCTCGAAAAATAATACATACATCCCCATCAACTATATCATTACATTATATATAATATCTAATATAGTATAGACGATACGTCATTACAGAACAATAAATCATATAACTTAACGCCGTTAAAACAAAAAGAAAAAAAGCCAATTTTCTGTTTGAGTACAATAAGATACCCATACGAACACCTTAACAAACTCAAAAAAAAGATTAAATGACGGATTCAAAAAGAGGAAAACACATAAGAAGACCGCATGATACCAAACATCCATAAACTATATATTTTTTCATTCGTTTGCACAAACAAGAAGAGACAACACTATGACATTAACCATATACAATTCACTTTCAAGAAAAAAAGAAGTATTTACCCCCGTAGAACCAAAAAAAGCAAAGATGTACGTCTGCGGGATGACAGTCTACAGCGACGCACACATCGGCCACGCCAGAACCTACCTTGCTTTTGATGTCATCAGACGATACCTACAATACAAAGGATACAACGTGAAATACATCCAAAACATAACAGATGTCGACGATAAAATCATTAGAGCCGCACAAAAAGAAAACATAGATGCACTCGAATACTCCCGCAGGTTCGCAGACCGCTGTCTATCAGACCTAGACACATTAGGAATTCATCGTGCAGACGCATACCCAAAAGCATCAGAAACCATACCACAGATGATTACGATGATCCAACAAATCCTAAAAAACGGCTATGGATATGTTGCTGATGAAGACGTATACTTCTCCGTAGAACACTTCAAAACATATGGGAAACTCTCCGGACAGAACAGAGAAGAAATGAAGACAGGCACACGAATCGAACCAGGAGAACACAAGAAAAACCCGCTAGATTTCACACTGTGGAAACATGCAAAACCAGGAGAACCATCCTGGGATTCCCCATGGGGCAAAGGACGCCCCGGGTGGCATATCGAATGCTCAGCGATGAGCAGCACACTTCTTGGGTTACCATTTGATATCCACGGCGGCGGCATGGATCTGCGGTTCCCCCACCATGAGAACGAAATAGCACAATCAGAGGCAGCAACAGGCAAAACTTTTGCGAACTACTGGATGCACATAGGACTACTAACAGTGAACGCAGAAAAAATGTCAAAATCACTAGGAAACATCGTGAACATCCGCGAACTACTCAAACGATGGGACCCAGAAATAATCCGTTTCTTCTTCGTACAAACCCAGTACCGCAGCCCACCAGACTTCAGCGAAAAAGCGTTACAGAACGCAGCAAAAGGACTAGAAAAAATCCATCGACTACAAGAAAAACTTGATACAGTTACACATCACCACTTTACTGAAAAGATCACAGAAAAAACATTGACGCCAGAGGAACAAAATTATCTCACAGCAATCAATGAATATAAAAAACGTTTTGAAGATGCGATGGATGACGATTTCAATACACCACAGGCGGCCGCCGCACTATTTGATTTTATCACACAGAGCAACCGATATTTCGATACCATAAATAAACCAAATGAACCGCTCTGCGCATACGCCAAAGAAACACTCCTTCTTCTCGGACGACTGTTAACGCTTTTCCAAGAAGACAAACAAACAACAGACCAACCACAAGATGCGACTGTCGTAGAAAAACTCAAGAACTTGGCGTCTCATTACCATGCTACACCAAAAGAAATGCAGATCGATGAACTCATAAAAACCTTGCTTGATGCCAGAACACAGGCACGCACAAACAAAGACTGGAAAACCGCAGATGAGATACGAAAAGATCTACATTTGATAGGGTTTGAGATTCAGGATACAGAAAAAGGACCAGTATGGAGAAAAAATAAGATATGAGACGGATTCTTGTCGGGTTTGATGGATCAGAAGGCGCAGAAAACGCGTTGAACAAAGCAATGATGCTCTGTGATGAAGACGGAGAAATAATTTTACTTGCAGTTGTGCCAAAGCCTTCAGATAAAAGCTTTATCGACCAAGAGGTTTATGAGAAACTGAAAAAAAAAGCAAAAAACCTTATCGATACAGCAATCCGGGACATCGGTGAACATGAATTTACGATCACTGGACTCATAGAAGAAGGCGACATCGCAGCAAAAATAATTGATATCGCGAGTGATTTAGACTGTAATCTCATCGTCCTTGGCAGCAGAGGATCTAGTGAGATCGGCAACTATCCACTTGGAAGCGTCGCAAATAAAGTTGTGCAATATGCGCGTAAACCCGTGATGGTTGTCCGATAACACAACACCAATTCAAAGAGAAAAAAAGGTATCTGGAGTGCATGATGAAATATCCTTATGAAGAATAGACGAAAAGAAGGACGCCGAAATTCTGCTGTGTTGATACTGGGGGTGTTGCTCTTCATTCTGGCATGTGCGTTGAGTGGGTGTACCGAAAAAGCAGACCATCTCATCATCACCATTGTAAGTTATTCGCCAAACGATGTTGAAGGGTATATCACGGTTGATGACATTAACTTCCAAAACGTGTCACTTGGGATGTTCAATACAACAGCATACAACGTGTCTTTTGCCCTTTTACCAGATCAAACATATCACCATGTGACCGTTTCTATTCAATCTGTTGAAGGTGGTGACGTATGGCTCAATGCCTCTTGTGACAACGTCACCGAGAGCGCATCCTTTATGGTAAGTGTTGAACACCATATTAGCCTTCGAAATTACAAATAAAAGAGGTTTAACGACCACAAAAAAAAGAAAATAAAAAAAAGGGGTTATTATTTACCCCGGTTTTTGTTTGCGCGAAGACTAGGCCGTATCTTTTCAGTACCTTTCCCTTTCTTATGCAATCCTCGTCCTCGTTGCCCAGCGCTGGTTTTCCCACGCAACACACGTTTCGTGTTTGAAGAACTTGAGATCCAATTGATCTTCGGATCACTCATGATTACAGGATGCACAGGGTCTACAAGGATGACTTCATAGTAATGGTATTTGCCGTCTGCTCCAACCCAGTAAGAGTTTAAAACTTCCATGTTTGGGAAACGTTTCGCTGTACGTTCCTCAGCAATACGCTGGGTGCTCTTCCCCATGGTGATCTTACTGATACCCTTCTGAGATGGTTTACGTCCACCTTTTATCTTTGGTTTACGAAGTCCACCACGTCTGACATGAGCACGAACAACGATGTAACCTTGTTTTGCTTTGTAGCCAAGAGATCGTGCACGGTCAATACGAACCGGTCGTTCCACTCTAGTAAAGTTGTCTTCTTGTCTCCATTGAATAAGCCGCAGTTTCTGCGGTGACATAAATGAAGTATCATGCTTTTTCCATTCATCTGCTAAGTGATTGTACATACTTTTCGGCATTTTTGTACACCTATCTTTTATGAAGTAGTAAGGAGCTAAGCATGATAAAGCGTTATTTAAAACTTTTGTCACCTCCGCTGAGGACGTGCTGATATCTTGGTTTGGCTTGTTTTCATTAACAAAAAAATGAATGTTGTAAAGTTAGCCATAGTAACAGTTATGTTGTTTGTTGGAACGAGGTCAGTGGTCTGAAGCCCTCTCCTGTAAAACGATTAATTTTTGAAATTTTGAGCTTTACAAGACGTAATTTACTAGTTAAAAAAAAACATGGGCTAAATATAATTTCTAAAGAAATTGGGTAACAATTGTGCAACATTGTTTAAATAATATTTTGAACACAATATACTACATAATTATGGAAGTAAATACAGAAAAAAATATAAATAATAAAACATAAATAATATTAGATGTGGTAATATAATTTCAGAGATGGTAAAAATGAACAACACATATGTACGTAGACATTTTTTACAGGCAGGTATAGCAGTTATATTATGTATTATTTTAATGATACCCTCGTTTCAAGCACTCGCCATAACCAAAGAAACAAACTATACGAAAAATGAATCTCTTCTCCCTGTTACAGAAGCATCTCAGTCGTTCACGTTTACTGTCCAGGTTCCAACCATTGCTTTCTCAGATGTTATTGGTGGTGATGGACGTACATATCAAAAGATATCCATCTCTGATTCATCCTTTTTAATAGATGATGCTGGTGGTCCGCAATTATCGTATCTTGATAGACGCGTTCATATTCCTGATAACGCAAAAGATATATCAGTTCAGGTACAAACCGATGATTCGCCCACCATATATCCAAATATTCTTCCGTATCCTTGCCCAAAGAGTGTTGTAAAAACAACGGACAACGGTGAATATATTGATGAGGAGTTTTTTGTTGATGAAACAAAATATAACCAACCAGATCGTACACCTGGAAAACAGGTTGAGATTGTAGAGGATGGGTATTTGCGTTCCGTGAGAAACATTAAGCTCCTATTCTATCCGGTTACCTATGATCCTGCGCTGAAGACAATTGAGGTCGTACACAGCCTTACTGTAACAGTACGATGGACTGAAGATAAAGATATACAGAATAAACGTGATACAACCAACGGCTTTGAACAGTTGATGAGACAATCAATCTTAAATTACGAACCACCGGTAAATACGCCTCAGAAGACACAATCATCTGAACGAGGAGGATCAGTCGCGTATATCACAGGGTCTCAGCTTAGGGATACCACAACGGTGGGTGATTATCTGGTGATCACCCATCAGGATTTCTTCTCAAGTCCTGTACTCGCTGATTTTGTGAATTATCGGGCCACGTATGGTAATCTGCATGTCGTCGTGGTACAAACAAATGATATCTATGCTCAATTCCCAAATGCTTCTGGAGACGATTACTCAATTAAGGATTTTGTGCAATACACATATGAGAATTGGCAGACCGCACCCCAGTACCTTCTCATCGTTGGAAATATAACTCGTGTGCCTTCACATCAGACAAGCTACTATTTGAGTAGTAGCTGTTCGGGTGTCATGGACGATGAAAAATGGTATGTTTGCGTTGCTGGAGACGATGACTGGGCTGATATGGCAATGGGAAGATTTTCCGTAGAAAACGAGGCTGAACTACAAAGTAATTACAACAAGATAGTATATTACGAGCAGCATCAGTTATCTGACAAACCATTTTTCAAAAAAGCATTAGTTATTCAAGGAGGATGCCAAAGCGGAGAAAAAGTGTACAATACACTATTCAACGCAGGATTTACCACAACATACCTTCATGCGTATTATGGGAACACCTCTCAAGATATCATTAATGCAACAAATAGCGGACAGGAAATCGTCTCTTATACTGGACACGGAGCGCAGTATAGTTGGGAAATCTTTTCTACTTCAGGCCTCCCTCAACTTACAAACACCATCTTCCCGATCGTGCTGACGACTGCTTGTTCGACAGCAGATTTGGACTATGAATCTCTTGGTGAACAATTTGTCAATATAGAAAACAAGGGAGCTGTTGCCTACTATGGAGCAACAACTAATGCATCAATTTCTCCGGCTCATATAATTCTGGCAGCAATGCTTGATAACGCTGAATTTCACCTTGGGAAGGCTATCATGTACGGCGAGTTTATGTATCGTCCTCAATATGATTTTATGCATAAATCATATATTTTATTGGGTGATCCTGCCCTTCAATCTTTTGGTTACCCTGAAAATAGTAACAATCTACCGGATCTGACTGTTTCCTCCTCTGGAGTAAATTACGATTGTTTCACGCAACAACTGACAGTTAATGTTTCCAATGTTGGCACAGGAGATGCCCATAATGTTTTAGTAAATGTAGATATCATCGATGAGAACGCAGGAACAAATATTCTCCTCGGAAGCCATGTTTTCGATGTGGTGCCCGCAGGCGGGGAAATTCAATCGGTGACGTTATCTGATATTACTCCGCCGGTTAATGGAGATTATTCTGTTGTTGCTATAGTCGACCCTGAGAATGCGATAGAAGAATCTTTCGAGCTGAACAATTATAATGGCAGACGGATGATGATTTCACCAACTTTTATTGATGCTACTAGTAGTTCAGGCATAAGTGGTTACAGTAAACTTGTTGTACCTTGTGATATTAACAAGGATGGATATCCTGATGTTTACCTCACTGGTCGTCCTACACCTACAACGTACGGTTTTCTGTATTTGAATAATGGCAACGGGACATTTACCGATATAACAACTGCAGCGGATGTACAATGTGCTAATGTCTCCGGGGCTGTTTTCGGGGATGTTGACAACGATGGCAACACAGATCTATACATAAGCAGTGGCACCGGTGATCATCTGTTTCATAACCAGGGAGATGAAACCTTTACGGATATCACAGGTGTGTCTGGTGTCTCCGATGTTTCAAGCGATGAAGCTATTTTTGGCGATGTCGACAATGACGGCGACCTCGATCTCTTAGTCATGAAACATCAGCCACCACGTACCATCCTTTACATGAATAATGGAGATGGGACATTTACCAATGAAACAAATGCTCATGGTTTAAACGCCCTAAATTCCGGAGAATATGTGAACTGCCCTCGATTTGTTGATCTTGATACTGATGGGGATTTAGACTTATTAGTCGATCACCACCGCCGCAGTAGTGATTCATCATCCACCCTCATCATGTATAAGAATGACGGATCAGGATTTTTTACTTCTACAACATTGTACAGTCAAGGATGCGAATATCTCCCATGGTTCCAACCAATTTTATCTGTTTCAGATATCGACAACGACGGCGATCTAGATATTATCTTCGAAGCTAACCATATGGTTAACACATTTCTTATACAAAATGATAACCACAGCTTCACAGTGCGTAAAGATCCAATATTTGGACGACTTATAATCCAAAATAATCCGCTTCTTTTTGCGGAGGTCGATAACAACCCTGGCGACGATCTCCTCTCAGTTAGAGGTTTTCCTGACAGAATTCCACAGGCTATCCTTCTCCGAAATTCAAAAACAGGTCTGTTTAACAACTATGAATATTTACCAATAAATAGTCCTTATTCATTTTTAGCACCGTGTGCTTTAGATATCGACAGAGACGGCGATAACGACATAATCTATGGAAACTATTTTGATTGTTCCGTAATTAAGGTGTTAAAAAATCAAATCAATGATCAGAACTGGTTAGATGTACAACCAAGCGGACGGATAAGCAACCGCGATGCCATTGGAACAAAAGTATACATATATTCAAATCAAAATGAACTTATCGGTTTTCAGGAGATAACCTCTCAGCGCCCGGTACCGCTTCATTTCGGCCTCAATGGCACCGAAGGACCCTACGATATTGTAATTCAATGGCCAGCCAGCGAAATAACCGATGTTCTTCAAAATGTATCCCCAGCTCAGTTCATAACCGTTACAGAAGGCAGTACCCTCTCATATTTCTTCGTTAATATATCTAGAGGACCCTATGCAGCAATCCTAGGTGATCAAATACAATTCAGAGGACGTGCTTTAGGAGAAGAACCATATACATGGCACTGGGACTTTGGGGATAATTCTTTCTCATATTCGCAGAATCCCTATCACACCTATATTCAAGCTGGCGTCTACACGGTCACACTAACGGTAACAGACGCTTTGGGAATGATAGCAAACGATACTACTACTGCAACAATTACACCTGTGATAGCTGATGCCCATGGACCATATACCGGCAGCGCAGGGCAATCCATCTCTTTCACTGGAGATGCAACCGGTGGAATACGACCCTACACCTGGCTGTGGGATTTCGGCGATGGAAACACCTCAACAGGGCAGAACACCACGCATATCTACTCGTCACCCGGTACATATCCCATTACCTTGACAGCTACAGATACATTAGGTCACCGTAATAGTACGAGGACCACAGCAGTCATTTCTCTACCACCGGTTCATAATCTCAACAAAGGCACATATTATTTGACTATCCAAGAATCAATCGATGACGCAGACCCAGGGGATACAATCCATGTAAATACTGGCACATATTATGAGAATATCTACATCTGGCAACCCCTCACGTTGATCGGGGAAAACAAAGAGACAACAATTATCGATGGCGGTGCGTATTCGTATGAGACTGTTGGTCTCTATGACTGTAGTGACATAGTCATACATCAGTTTACCATAAAAAATGGAAGCCCAGGAATAATGATATATCAGGTTAACCACATAACGATCTCTGATTGCTTCATCACAGATGCTACCAATTTCGGCATCTATATATGGGACTCTACTAACATAACAATCTCTAGGAGTACGGTCACAGATATCGAAGGCAACGGATATGGCATCTGGCTCTTTGAGTCACCAAACAACACAATATCCCAAAATCTGATTACACGCTGTAACTACGGCATCTGTCTATTGAAGAGTTCGTCGCAGAATAATATCTA
>JAPKYE010000042.1 GCA_026394495.1 Methanobacteriota archaeon
CTTCATCAAACATGATCCGGATCGCATCTTTTACTTCTCTACCATCGAGACGGTTTTGTTCTGATACAACTGATACGGCAGTTTCAATGATTGCTGGTACACTTGTACAGACCGGATGGGGAGATAATGCTTGTTCAATGAGATATTCTGCTTCAATGTGTTTTTTATGGCGACAAAATAACGACTTATCAAATCCCCATTTTTGAGACAATTGTCTCACCGGTGTACCACTAATGATATCGAGTTCAATTGCTCGGCGGTCCTCATGAAAGCAGATTTTACATTTCCTCATAGTATATCGATGCATCAAAGTAAGCTTTAGCCCATATCTGACTATGATATAAAACTGAGTATTACTGCTTACAGGACGTCACAAGTGCATAGATAGATATCTTTATATACTTTTGGTGCCGCCCTGCGGTGAGCACCGCCGGGCCACTTACAAGATATGGTAACATCTCAAACAGATGACATCAAAACCATGGATTCGTGGCATAATCAATTTATGCCTTATGAATTTATTCTTAAAACGGCACGTGAAACAGGATTTTTAAAACGACTAAGAAAACTCAATCCCGTTTATTTGATATTTGTTTTAGTTTTCGGAGTCAGTAGTCATTCAAAACCAACTTTTGAAGAGATTTTCAGAAGATACATCGATTTTGATGAGAATCCAAAACTTTTTAAGTCTATGAGGATTCAAAGTTTCAGAAACCGATTTAATCAGAATTTGGTCAATTTTCTTGCGTATCTTTTGAACCATTACATTGATGTAATGGTTTTTGAATCACCTGCCAGATTGAAAGAATCAGTGCAGGATTTTAAAGATATTCTTCTTCAGGATAGCAGCATAATTCGGTTAAGTCGTAAGTTGTTTGATTTTTTTCCCGCTGCTCGATCCCGTGATAATGCAGCAGGATTGAAAATTCATGCGGTCTACAGTGTAATTTCACATTCTGTAAAAACCATTGAGATAACAGGTGAGAGAAATCATGATTCTACAATCCTTCGAATTGGCCCTGAAGTTAAAAACATGCTATTAATTAATGATTTGGGGTACTATTCCCTGAAGGTTTTTCAGAAAATTGATGAGTTTGGGGGATTTTTTGTTAGTAGAGTGAAATCCAATGCAAAAGCAACGGTTTCGGGAATTCTTTCCTGTCCTTCGTTTATAAATCTAAATTTCCTGACGATAACTTCTACATGGATGGACTTGAACGAGTTTCTTGAAACGGTTCCAAAGACTGGCATCTATGATCTTGTCTGTTCCTTTGAGACAGTTAAAAAGTCAAAAAAAGCTAATCAAAATGCGATTGCGAAAGAATTCAGAGTTATTTGTTTCTGGAATCAGGAGAAACTCGTCTGGCACATCTATGTGACAAATCTGAGGCGTGATAATTTTTCATCTACTGATATTTACGAGTTATACAAATTCCGATGGGTCATTGAATTATTATTCAAGGAGTTAAAAGGAGATTATGACCTTGGAAAACTCCTTCTTGGAAATGCTCCGTTAGCGTATGTTCATATTTATTCGATGCTGATTCGGTTAATTGTCAGCAGAAATTTATATACGTGGATTTTATCGTCGGTTGAATCAAAAGAACGTGAAAGATATGGACCTATGGTATGGTCTAAAGTATTTGCTGAAAAAAGCTCAGAATTCCTGAGCATTTTAAACCAAGCTTTATTTGGTGACGGTGATGTATCTCTTCGTTGGAAAAAACTTGAAAAATCATTGCGGCACCTGGCAAAAAGTCGACATAAGGTACCGCGACTATCTCAGAAATTCACACGGTTTTAATCAGTGAATTTTCTTCTGGTGGGCTATGCATAGAGAGGTTTTTAGCGATAGCTCTTTCTTTTATGATATGACTCTAACCTCATATTGAAGAGATTTCTTAATATAACACAGAATTTGTAGAAACAATTCCCAAGTAAGTCCCCTATAAGAGATTAACTTCAAAATGCGCTCTTTGAATTGCAGAATAATTTTTAGAAACTGATTAATCTACTTCTTTTGTATAAACTGTGTTACAAATTATTCGGTTTGTAGCTTCTAATGGTAGTATTCGCCCTTAAGCTTACTTTGATGAAGTTAAGTTATCTTTAGCGTAAGTCCTATGTACTGATCTGTTCCTTTGCTTTCTTGATGCCTGCACATGGTTAAAACGAGTAATCTCATTGAATCGTAGGCTGAAAACACATGTAAAACATTAATATACCTATCATTATAGTATGTCGTTCACCCGGTATTAACAGATAAGAAATCAGAACTAAATGAAAAATGAAGCAATTTCCTTTAAAAATTTAACTATCTGGTCAGATATATATGTATACTGTGTTACCTGAGAAGCCTTATAACACGGAGGTAATATAAATGGATGTTTATTTGTGGAACCCATTATTAGAGACGAAAACAGTACATTTTATACTATCCAGGAATTAGGGAGGCCGGATTGAAACCCATATTATGGTGGCTGATAGCAGGATC
>JAPKYE010000099.1 GCA_026394495.1 Methanobacteriota archaeon
AACCAAACAATCTAATTAAATTTTATTTAAGGTTGATACTAATCTACCATAAAGTTTAATGATTGTTACAGAATCTTTCATTACATATTGATAACTATAAGTTGCTGACCGTATAACATAATAACTAGTTATTTCTCGAGAGTTTTGGATATAATATCCTTTATATGTAAAGGCTTCACCGGTATTATGATCTACATATGATTGCTCCCAAGAACCATCAGTTCTAAATATCTCTACTTCAGGATTTAATTCAACATCTTTTCCACTCCAAGTCCCAACACATGAATAAAAACCGTTAACGTATGTTGCTTCTGTTATGTTTGTTATTTTATCACTACATCCAAAAGTAAACATTACAATAACTATACTGAAAAGCGTGTTTTTCATACAAACTCCTTTTTAAATGGTTTATGGTTTAATCATCTACTATAGTTATACCAGAAAATCATCAAAACTAACCTGTTTAATAGCTAAAAAAAAGGCTGAATTATTTCAGCCTTTTTAATCACAAGTATCTAAATAATTACTTCTTTTTGTTTCTTCCCTCTTCCTTCACGCTCAGCGCGGTAACCCTATCCTCCCAGAATTTAACCCTGTCCTTCAACGCTTCATTCTTTTTGGCGTGTTCGATAGACTTTTTTGCCGTCTTGATCTTCTTGTTTTTCGTATAACCTTTGACTGGACGCATCTTTTAAAATCTCCTTTATATATTTGTTGGGTAAAAACAAGGCCCCTTTCGGGACCCATTTTATATAAAATAATAATTAGTTTCTTAAGGATACATACTGTCACGAATTTGAGTTTTTTCAATATACTTGTTCATAGAATCAACCATTTGGTCATACAAATCTTTGATACTTTCGCTTTCGTAAAAACCATAACCACCACCAATATCTTTATCTTCATCATCGAAGATTTCAGATACAAAGTGGCTTATGTCTTTGTCTCTGATATTGATATCAGGACAATTTGAATTAAAACGAATACACATCTCAGCTTCTTCTTTTCCGGTTTCGTCATTTGTTTCGTACTCACATTCAATACAAGCTATCGAACTAAACGGAATGATAGCTGTTTTTGTTAACTTACCGTCCTTTCCAACAGTTTTTGTTTTAAGTAGCACTTCATTTGCCTCCCTGGAAATCCAGATAATTAGGGCTTTCTGGGCCTTCATTATCTTATTAAAGTGAAGAGATGTGGTTGTACAATAACGCTGTACTTCTACAGAATAACTGCCAACCATATGTGTGAAAACCGAAAGCGTAACAAGTATATAAAACTCAAACCATTATCATAAAGATTTTTTATACAATATATATGTTAAATTCAAAAGGGATGACAAGAATTTCTTCCTGCCATCCCAGTCGAATTAATTTTCGATTTCAAATTTGATTTTTTAAAATTTAATTACCTTTGACTACCTGACTGCAGATAACGCGGATTTTACCGCTTGCAGGACGACTGGGGACAGAATCAATTGTAGCAATCTCGCCGTTAATCCTGAATTCAAACGCCGGGGTTCCGTTTTGACGGAAAAACTGCGCCTTCTCTTCAGGGCTAAGTTGTTCGAGGATTGTCTTGATAGACATTCCATCAGAAGCGGGAAGGGTGATAGCCCTTCCTCCACCAAGACGGAAAATCTCAACCTCGTAAGGGTCCACATTGCCCTTAACCATTTTCGCCACATAGAATGTGTCGCCGTCACGAACCGTATCATCTTCACTAACGCAACGCTGATTTCGTGTCACCTCTCCGTCAACAAACTCCCTTTCAGCCTGTTCAAAAAGATCATAAACAGTTGATCCGGATTCGACGGCGTAAGACTTGATTTCAGTGCCGAGCTGCACAATTTTAACAATAGCCACCATGATGTATTATCCTTCAAAAAAGTTAATAACTATAGACACGATTTGTCGATTATATAGCAATAACAGGATCTTCACCGAAGCATTTGAGATAAAATGTTTCAGGATACAGTGAAAATTGAACTTCATTCCACTGGTGATATTCCTGATCTTTACCTCTGATATTGTCGCTTCCATACTTCATATTGAAGTTTTGAATGACCCTTCCAACAGCAAGGCTCGACAAAAACCCTACTGTTGAGACTATTGACTGGCTCCCTCCACACGCCGATGCTTCTGCGACATTATCGTCATATAGAGTTTTTTTCCACTCTTCGATATGATCACCTTTATTTGGATTAAACGAGTAGATTCGGCCTTCTCGCAAACCCATCCGCGTTTCGATCAGCAAATCTGTATCAAACGGGAATCGTAAGTGTTTCTCGAAGATTTCTTTCCTGCTTTTCATGGTATCTGTCAATATAAACACATATGTTGAACGGATCAATAACGAATCGGTATTGTCATCAACCATCTCGTTATGAGTTTCAATTTCAAAGCCGCATTTTCGCAAGATCATATCCTTGAGGGCTTCGGTTTTGAACTTTCCGATATGGCTTGGTTCATAAATCTGATTGGCCCCATTTGAGCAAGGAGTAGCGCAACATAAGAACCGGTTGCGCCAACCCCAATCAATGTTATACTTTTATTTTTAATCTGCTTTGGATCAAGCAGACCAATTTGTCTGGTGTAATCCATTACACACCTCCAAAATTTGCCATGATTCTATTAACTTCTTCATGGGAATCTTCGAGGAATGTTTTGGATGTTATATTTTTTACTTTTCTATGTTTTTTATTTTCTCTGCGACATGTATGGTGTGGAGAAAATTCATTTAAAAAACTCATTTGTCTTCCAGTTTGACGATCATGAAGATCAGGGGCCTTGTATGGTGTATAAACACCATTGTTATATTCTCCACCAATCCTGCTGAAATTATCTTCATAGTGGTCGAAATTCCTGTCCCACGCAGTGGTTGTCTGAGCAGGTATATTTATCTTTTTCAATTCTTCTATTTTATCTCTTATTATTTTTGTTTCAGTATCTTCCTGACAAATTTTTAATATTTGTTCAAATTTTGCTTTTGGATCCATTTCCACGGAAACAACAGCTGATATTTCAGCTATTTTTGAAGAGATTACCTGTACTGGATCAGAAACTTCTTCTTCCCATGTTATGTTATCAAACTTTATTTTTTTTTCATAATCGAAAAACGATAATGACAATAATCCTGCTTTATTTACAATAACTCTTAATAAATTCTGACCAGTAGAATTCATTAATTCAATTGCCTGGGAATTATCCTGCCCTGAAGGACTTACTCCCATCGAATGATGAGAGTGTCCCCATAGTATCATTTTTCCAACATCATCAGGCCTATCGTGATTGATAAGCCATTCAGCCACAAGTGTACCGCCTTCAATTGATATCTCACAGGTAGCTGAATTGACGAGTTGTTGTTTAGGATAGAAAATATCCCTCACATAAAATTTATACTCTCCTAAACTGTCTACAACACCGTAGAACCCAACCTCTCCTGAATGCATATCGACAAGGTTGTCAATCCATCGAAGAGCGGTTTTTGAGAAAACAATCGTCGGGGGGATTCTTTTCTCAGGATTCAAATTTGTGTATGTAGTTTTTTCCGTGGTGTTTTTCATTACAGGTTAGCCCTTTCAACTTTAGGGAACCCAAGAATATACTTACCCCACGTATCATTTATGTTAGGATTTTTTATAAATCTTATTATAAGTTCTATTATCATCGCTATATTCTTATCCAATAATGCTTTATGAATTTGTTCGTAAACATTTCCGAAACAAATTTGTTCAATTGGAGCATGTCCACAAACATAAAGACTGTCGTTTGAATTTAATATATGTGTTAGATTTTTTATTTTAATTGGATTTGTTATAGCTGTTGTTGAAAGACTTTCGCTTAAGACGATTCCTGATGAAATTATTATTTCCATTTCACCAACATCTCTTACAGAATCATCACCAAGCGTTTCCGTGGTTAACTTTTTAGTTAACACTGATATGTCTCCATTAGTATTAACATAAATATCTTTAATAAGGCTGATATCGTTAATACCGTCTTTAATAGACTTTATCTGGTCTATAATCATGGATATTTTTGGATTTTCATTTATTGGCTTCATGAGCAAATCAATTTCATTTCTAAGAATAATTGATCTTGCCATAAGTTTATTAAGTTCGGTTATTTTTTCGTATGTGATGCTTGATGAAGAAGACAGGTTGTTACGCATCGATCTTGCTAACAACGCTTTTTCTTTATCGTTATCTGCTTTTGAAACAGGTATTTGCATACTTTTTTCCATATGACTGGAAAATTCATTTTCATTATCGTCATCTAAATTTTCATTATTTTCATGATTATCAGTTTCATCAACCGGTTCTAATCTGCATGGACCCTGAACAGGAGTTCCAACAATTCTGGTCATATCCATAGGAGCTGGGTTGTATGGAGTTTGTTGCGGTATATTTAATGGTTGTTGTGGTATGGGTGCATATTTTTGCACACTTATGTTACCATCAGGTTCTCGACCAAATATCAATCTTTCATGAAAAGTGTTTGTATAAAAATTTCGTAAACAACTAATTATATCATTTTCAACAATA
>JAPKYE010000120.1 GCA_026394495.1 Methanobacteriota archaeon
TTCTGCTCGAATGTACCCAGAAACTGATGTTCCACCGTTAAAAATCTCATCAGATGCCATTCAAAAGATTATGAAGCATCTCCCTGAGCATCCTGCGGAAAAACAGAAACGATTCATCAAAGAGTACCAACTCCACGATGAGCAGATAAAACAGCTGCTTGAAAGTGGATACGAACATGATTTCGAACGTTTAGTAAAAGAATACCCTCTGTTAAAAAATACGATTATCCGAACGTTCCTCAATACCTTTCCCGAGTTGGAACACGAAGGAATACCAATAGATACCATTGATGAAAGAGTGCTTTCCTTGGTTTTTTCTGCATTATCACATGATCAATTCGCCAAAGAAGCGGTTTCTTTAGTGTTAAAATATCTTATCCAACATCAGAATACATCACTTGATGAAGCTGTTATACAATGTGGGCTGCAGAATACGGATCAGGATGCAATCGTACAATGTATCAGAACAATTGTTACTGATCGAAAAGAATTCATAAAACAAAGAGGAAAAGCAGAATCATTAGGACCGCTGATGGGCGTTGTCATGAAAGAGTTACGCGGAAAAATCGATGGAAAAATTGTTAGTACGATTCTGGAACAAGAAATCGATAAAATCATCTGATGCGTTTTACTAGTAAGTATCTTAGGTTTTTCCAGCCGTCACTGAAACTTTGCAGTTTTACTTCTCCTTGACGTATGTATAATGTTGAGGGGATTTCTTTTGCTTTTACTTTTTTTGATGTGAACATCTCTATTTTAATTTCTTCGGAGAATGGCATACCGTCATGAAACGCGTCTAACGGCTGTATTTTTGCTAACGATTCTTTTTTGAATATCCACATACCTGATTGGGAATCCTTTATATTAATAAAGTATAAGAGACGCAGAACAAAAGCAAGGATAAGGTTTCCAAAACGATGTTTTAACGACATGGATCCTTTAGTTATTTCTATGAATCTATTTGTGGTTAGAAAATCAAATTTTTCATCAAGGAGTATTTGGATGTAATCATGTATTCTATCAAAGGGATATGTGGCATCTGCATCCCCGGTCACGATGATATCTCCAGTCGCTTTTGGTATTCCAGTCTTGTATGCGCGACCGTATCCTCTGCGTTTTTCTATGATGATTATTGCGCCTTTCTGTTGTGCTATTGCCTGAGTTTTATCTTGTGAGTCTCCATCCACAATAATAATCTCATAATCCCAACCATGTTTATTAAAAAAATCTTTTGGTATTGTATCAATGGTTTTTCCAATACCTTGCTCTTCGTTCAAGGTGGGAAGAATAATACTAATCTTCAGATCTACTCACACATCCATATTGTTTAGAGAAAGAGAATACACAAAAGCATTAAAAAGGTTTTACTAAAAAAAATAAAATAAAAAAAGAGAAAAAAAGATAGAGAGAGGGTTTTCCCTCTTATTTTTGTCTGCGTCTGAGAAGTATGAATGCTACTCCCAGTGCTGCTACGAGTGTCAGGAGCTCAAATCCGGGTACGCCTGCTTTTGTAACCGTTATTGCTAGTGGGGTAGCTGCATTGTATCCGTCTTTTGTCGCAGTGACTGTATAAGGAGTATCAGCGTCTACTGTTGGAGCTGCGAAAGTTGCTTTTCCATCACCTGCCGTGATCTTTGTTTCACTGTTGAAGGTAACTGCAATTCCTGCGGAGTTCCCGTCGTCTCCACCGACGACAAGCGTGAAGGATTGACCAGTTGCGATTGTGTTTTTCCCGCCTTCAATTGATAGGTACAGCGTAGGTACGTTTACAACCGTTATTGAGAGTGTGTCAGGGTCGGAAGCATATCCGTCAGCAGCTACGGTAACTGTATATGTTCGATCACCAGTAACTGATGGTGCTTCAAATGTTTGTTTACCTGTAGCATCTGTAGTCTTTGTTACGCCGTTAAAGGTGATTTGTGCATCATTTACTGCAGTTGTCGTTCCATCTCGTAATGCTGTTACCGTAAAGGTTTGTCCTTCGTTGACTACAACAGGGTCAATAGTTACTGCTAAGACCCATCCGGTAACGATAATGACGGTTTCTGTAGTTCGACCTTCTTCACCTACATCAATACTGATGTTACCTGTTGCCGCTGGAAGTATAGAGAATGAGACTCTACCAGTTGTATCGGAGGTACCATTTGTATCGATACTTGATCCGTGAAGTCGAACGTAGACATCAGATAATTTTATTCCACGCCCTGTAACATCAACGTTTACCGTCGATGTTTTTCCGAGAGCCACATGGGTTTTATCAGGTGTAACCATTGGAACCGATACCGGTAACGTCCCCTTTGCTCTTGCCCATACTCCTTCAGTCGGTTGAGTCGGTTGGAACCAGAAGGTTATGTATTGTTCCGCTTCATCATCATCCAAATAATTTGCAGTGATATCATGTACGGTAATGACACCAGCCACTATATCGTCTTCACTGATTTCAATGGAACTGTTGCCACCGAGATCGTTGGTTCCGTCAAAGGATGTGTTCGCATATGTTTTGTTGTAATCAGATGCAGCAGTCATGTTGTCAATGATAAGGTTACCAGTTATGGGACTACCTTGATATGTGATGGTGAATGTTGCACTGATGTTTTCATCGTAACTCCAGATAAGTGGTGATTTGTCGCAGGCTACTAATACTTGGTCGACGACGAGAGTTGCATTATGATCTCTAGTATCACAAGTGTTGTTGTAAGCATAGAACGTATATGTCCCAGGTTCAGTAATGTAAACATTACTGAGGTCTAATGTGTAATCACCAGTAAGATCACTGGAATCATAATCTCCTCCATTTAATAGCGTATCCGTTACATCTTCGTCATCTTCGTTGATGACCTTAATATGATAAGCGGTTTTATCAGCGTCAGCATCTTTTGGTGTCACAGTGCTGTTTCCTATTAGTGTACAGTTGAGGTAGAAATCTTCGTATTCATATCCGGCGAGAACTGTTGATTGGGATAATTCCAGTTCAATATTGTTTCTCGGTTTCATGGAAACAAGTGCATATCCATAACCTGCATTTGCATCTTCGATGTACACTGTGAGATTCCGCGGTGCTTTAATTTCAGCAAATAAGGCACCATCTGTTTGATTTTCTGTTTGTTGGGTTTGGTTAAAGACAAGTGTATATGCTCCAGAGGAATCTGCTCTTTTTGATCTCACATTATGCGCTTCTATGGGATCACCAGCTTCATCTATGTAATAAAGATAAGCGGTTGCATAGGGGTTATTATTACCATTTGCGTCTTTCACTGTGATAGAAAGTGTCTGATCGCTAGTCCATATCTGGAAATCATTGGGTGTTACAGTAACAACTGATCCATTCTGATAGAAGAGCCCTCCACCGATAGACAACGTCTCAGTAAGTGTTGTATTGTATGCATCTACACTTATGGTGATTTCTCCACCGTTTTGACTCATCGTTGGAATGATGGGGACATACCAAGTTGTATATGGTGCTGGGAAGTATACTGCTTCTGTGAATCCAGGGAATGTATCTAACGATCCAGTAAAGAGTGAATTACCTGAAATTGTAATGTTTTCTGCTGCTTGTGTAATCGACTCTGCATCACCAGATTCTAGGTCACCCCAGTATTTGTATTCATCATCAGTAATCTGGAAACTTATCGTAATTGGAACTTGATCTTTAGGAGGAATCTTGGGGATCACACCATCTTTATTATCAGAGGAAAGGTCATCATCATCATCTATCCATTTAAAGGCTACTTGTGCTGATGTCAGTTGAACGGTTGTCGTACCATTCCATTCTTCGCTGGCATTACCTGTAGTATTCTTTTTTAACACGACATATAGTTTTCCAGTATCATTAGCCCAGCCCATTTGTGACGTAACATTGTAACCCCATTTGTTTCCTGAAAATGGCGCAATCATAATATAATTGCCAGAAATCCTAACACTATATTCGTTTATGGCAATGGGAACAGAATCATCATTTTTTGGATTGTTTTCTTTGTTATACAACATTACGGAAACGTTGGTAGTAAAAACTGTTAAATCATTGTCGTCGTAATCATATATTGATAAGTTAATATCATTATCACCAGTGTTGACATCTCCTGTAGAATTCCAGAATATCGAAGACCCATTGTTGATTTCAACAGTAGGAACTCCAGCTTCCACCGTGAAATTCTCATAACCAGACCAATACTCAGGCGGATCAAAAGGACCACAGGTTGAATATCTATAGGTTGTGCTTGTCCAGTCAGATGTATCTACTCGATTTCCACCCCAATCTAAAATTACTGTTGAAGTACCGGAAGGTAAAAATCTTAGCCAAAAAGCTGTGTTACCAAATGTTGAGTTATACCCATAGATTAAGTTATTCAGATATCCTCCAGATTCTCCTTTCCCGTAGATGTATTTAGCAGTCGTATATGCTGGACTTACATCACCATATGCTGTAACAGAGTATATACCGGCTCCTTTTGAATTTGTATGAGTGTATGAATACATTGAAGCACCAGAGATTTCCCATACCATCCCATCAGCATCTGCCTCCATCATCTTATGATAAACTAGTGAA
>JAPKYE010000006.1 GCA_026394495.1 Methanobacteriota archaeon
CTGTCGGTGACGCAGATGTAGATACCATAATCCGATATGTAAAAAACCACCGAATTCAACAAGCCTCTTTGGATATCTATCCATCGATGTCCTAACGTGCCGAAACGGAAGCTCCGGCATTTATGCCGGAGAGGACGTCACAAAAACTCCTCTTTTTTATATTTATTTTGCATGAACTGATAGTAACTGGAGTTCTTTTTTTACCTGAGAATAACCTGTAAAAAGAATAGTATGGATACCAATTTTTTTTGCACCAGTGATGTACTCAGGAGTATCATCAATGAATACTGCATCATCTGGTTGCACCTGTAATTGTTCCAATATATGTTGGTATATTTTTTGTTCAGGTTTTCGAGTTCCTTCCGCACAAGAAAAAACCGTGACATCAAACATGTCATAATGCTGTTCAAAAAAGAACTGCATTGCGGGTTTTTCAGTGTTGGATAACCTCCCTATATTGTATCCTTTTTTCTTTAGATATGATGCAAGACTGAACATCTCGTTCTGCTCTTGGTATACAGCTCGAAACGCGGATCCCCAGAGGGAATGAATCAGCGGCTTTTCAATGTGAAGTGATGCGCAGATGTTTTCCCACAGTTGATCTTCAGAGAGGAATCCTTTCTGAAATTCTTGATTATATGTACGATACTCCGTAATGAATTTTTTTTCTGTGACCCCAAGTGCATTCGCGCAGTACGCTATCAATCCTTGTGATGGGTTCTGAATCAGGACGCCACCCCAGTCAAAAATAATTGCTTTGATCATTATAGCACCTATTCCAACGTAACAGATGATTTCATTTCTATGCAAAAAGCTTTTCTTTCATGTTTTCAATGTAACTTTTTATCACAGAAATGGGTAAATGAATCTCGACATTCACAAAGAAATAATTTAATAAGCTGTTATGAAATATCTTTATTGGCGATATTCTCAACTATCTCCTGAAAGGCATTGGATGGGCTGTAAAAATGAAAAATGATATAAGAATACAAAAATCGATTTTCTTTCATGAAGACAAATCTGTACTGATGTTTACGAACGATTGGAGAGATTACCGATGAAAGAGGAACCAGAGATTATTCGGATCTTACGAGATGAGGAAAAATTAGGAGTACTGCAGGAATTGTCTCAATCTGCTCGTATGGTTCAGGTTCCACCAGAAACAGTGACATCCACCATACATGAAACAAAAACAAGTACGGAACAAGAAACACAACAAAACAAAAAAGAATTAGGTAATCTTGAAGAGCGATATAAAATTCTTTTTGAAAACTATGCGGTAGCAATCACTCTTGCTGATGAACACGAACGGATCATCTCGTGGAACACTTATACCGAAGAACTCCTGAACATGAATGAAAAAGAGTTGTTCATGAAGCCAGTTCAATCACTGTACCCTCCAGATGAGTGGGAACGAATACGAAATGAGGATGTGAGGCAAAAAGGAATAAAATATCGGATGGAAACAAAAATGGTCCGAAAAGGACAAGACCCATTTGATGTTGAGTTATCTCTTTGTATTTTACGTGGTGCCCATGGGAAATCAGTAGGTTCAGTTGGTATCATCAAAGATATCACAAAATTGAAAAAAACAGAAAACGAACTTAAAGCGTCAGAAGAACGATATCGTACTATTTTTGAGAATTCCGCGGTCGCAATCACTCTTACTGATGAAAATGAAAATATCATCTCATGGAACAGCTACGCAGAAAAACTTTTAGAGTTGAATAAAGACGAATTATTCATGAAGCCGGTACACTCGTTGTATCCCTCTGCGGAATGGGAGAAAATACGCTCGGAGAACGTCCGGCAGAAAGGTATGCAGCATCATCTTGAAACAAAAATTATGCGGAAAAACAAGGAACTTCTCGACGTTGACATCTCGCTTAGTGTTCTTAAGAATCATGATGGAAAAATAGTTGGTTCCATCGGTGTTTTAAAAGATATAAGTGAGCAGAAACGAATAGAGGATGCATTGGAAAATTCGGAAAAAAAATTCAAACAACTCTATGAAAAAGCACCTATCCCCTATCATACGTTATCTCCTGAAGGAATCATCACCAACGTGAACGATAAATGGTGTCAGAGTTTAGGATACGATAAAAAAGAAGTAATCGGAAAATCTATTTTTGATTTTGTTGCAAATACTGAGCGTCCCTCTGCACAAGCATCGTTTGAAAAAAAAATACAGGGTAGAAAACCATATGCTGGTGGTCACGAGCGAAAATACCTCACAAAAGTTGGTGAAGAGCGAACATTTGTGATCCGTGATTTTTTTTCAGTAAGTGAATACAACGAAATCATCTCAGTTCATACCATCATGGAGGATATCACCGAACGAAAACAATTTGAAGATATATTAAAACAAAGTGAAGAGAAATACAAGACTATCTTTGAACTTTCTCCGCAGGCAATCGTACTCATCGATAAGAAAGGAGCCATCGTAGATGCAAACAGTAGAATCAGTGAATGGATTGGATATGCCTTAAAAGAAATAATTGGGAAACACTTTTATGAACTTCCTTTTCTCCCTGCTGAAAGTAAAAATAAATCAAAGGAGCGGTTTTTGGCACGATTTAAAGGAGAAACCGTTGCTCCTTATGAACTTGATTTTATCACCCGATCTGGGGAGAAAAAAATCGGTTTGATTTATGGAAACTCACTTCGTAATAAACAAAAACAAATTGTTGGGGATCTCGTGATGATTTCCGATATCACGGAACGCCAACAAGCATGGAATGATATGGTAAAATCTGAGGAGCGTTATCGTGTCCTAGCTGAGACCTCGGCTGATGGAGTGTTTACTACTGATGCTCTTGGGCGTTATACCTACATCAATCCATCGTTAGAAAAAATGCTGGGGAAACGAAAAAGTACGCTCATCGGTACATTGTTCAGAACTTGCCTTTCTGATGATTCTGTGTATTCTTTTCAGGAGATATTTGTCTCTATTCAGAATCAAGGAAAAACCATGAAAAATATTGAATTGGAGATTATTCATAATGAAGGATATGAGATACCGATTGAAATGAACATTGCACCGTTGAAAAAAGATAGTCGTTTTATTGGTTTGGAATGTACGGTGCGGGATATCACAGAACGAAAAGGTATCGAAAGGGAGTTAAAGAATTCGGAACAGTTGAAGACTGAGTTTATGAATATTGCTGCTCATGAGTTGAAGTCTCCGGTGACTCCCATAAAAGGATATCTTGAGTTGATTATGATTGATAAGGATGCAAGTGAGAAGATCAAGAATTGGGCGAAGATTAGTTTTCGGAATGCTGAGCGGTTGCTTGCACTTGTGAATGATATCCTTGATGTGTCTCGATTGGATAGTGACACGATGCGTTTTACTATGGAAAAAATGAATGCGTTGGATCTGTTGAAGACTGCGGCTGAGGATATGAGGCTTGCTGCGGAGAAAAAAAACCTGAAGTTTGTTACGGATGCGCCTAAAACATTGCCTGCGATTCTTGGGGATCCTCGTAGACTATCTCAGGTTTTGAAGAATCTGTTGGGAAATGCGATAAAATTCACGGATTATGGTTCTATTACTCTTCGTGCGAAAATACAGGAAAACATGTTGTTGATTTCTGTTGAGGATTCAGGAATCGGTATTTCACAAGATGAAGTAAAAAAACTGTTTAGTAAATTTTATCAGGTGTATACGGGTCCAGATCGGAAAAATGAAGGAGCTGGACTTGGGTTGTTTATCTCTCGGGAGATCGCTCGGCGGCATTCTGGTGATATCTCGGTTAAAAGTGAGAGTGGAAAAGGTAGTACGTTTACGATTCATTTACCGGTTCTTCATGCCTAATGGACCCGATAGGGTTAAAGACAAACACTTCAAATGATCCGCTGGAGCTACTGTTGCCTTCTGTATCGTAGATTTTTGTCTCAAGTGCATGTTTCATTACGGTTCGTTCATCCCATTTCCAATAATATGGCGGCGCGGTAAGGGTTTCTTTTAATGCTCCATCCACATAGAATTCGGCTCTGCTGATTTGTTCATCATCGATTTTGATGCTGACCGCTCCGATCACCACTGGTTTTGGGAACAAAGCGATTTTTTTGTTTTTCATATAGACGAAATCAAGGGTGATGTGTTTCCTTCGTAGTATCAACACAGCAACACAACCTACGATCGCGATGATTCCTCCGCTGATCCACATCAGTGGGAGCCCTCCTGTCTCTGCTGGTGCGGTTGTATAGGGGAAATAGAAAAAGATTACGTTTGATTCTAGGAAATGTCCTTGTTCGTCTTCGACAAAAATCGTAAACTCATAGGTTTTTTGTTCAAGGTATCCTGGTGGTGTATACGTAAATACCTGGTTGTCGGTTGTAGTGAAATCATTTTCCGTGAGAATAAGGTCGCCAAAGGCTGCATCTTTGATGGTGACCGCAACATTGTAGGTGATGATGAGTGTTGGGTGTTCTTCGTTTATCACTCCGCCGTCTACTGGTGTAAATACAGGTTGTTCGAGGACTGGTGGTTGGTAATAGTTTTCATAGAAAAACCGATATTCCGTGTCTGGGTCGTCGAGTAAGTATATGTTGTTGTTTTTCCGCCAGATTCTATCAGGAGCAATTGTTTTATCTCCTACGTATACAACGAGCTTCGTAGTGGGATATTCATCAGGGGCTTCTAAGCACATCCATCCGTTTGTTTTATTCACTAGAATATAGATTGTTGCGTTGTAATGTTCTTCGTCAAGGATGGTGGTATTTACCACGCCGATTTTATGGGTAATGGGAAAAATTTTATCGGTTGTCGAATTCCACATAAACTCAGGTATTGCAGTATCATTTACGGAGATGAGGAATACAATTTTTCCACTGATGTTTACAAACCCTTCATGAACTACTGTAAGAACATTATTTGGGTCAACAAATGTATCAACGATGCTATCTCCATCAAGGTCATAGCTGTAAAATACATCATTTAAGGTTACTCCGTAATCTTGTCTTATTTTATTGAGAATTGTTTGTGATGTTTCTTTTTTTGTTAGATTGTTGATTCGTGTCCACGTAGAAGTAGTGCCGATGTTTCCATCATTGTCAGTTGCGGTGAGGATTACTGTATAATTTCCACTGGCAAGATATGTATGTGTAGGTGCCTCACCAGTTCCATTTGTTCCGTCACCAAATAGCCAGTCGTACGTTACAATACTGCCGTCGAGATCAAAACTTTTACTTGCATTAAACATCAGTGGTATTGTTACTACACCGCGATACGGTGCATCATTCATGATCGCAAATGGGTTTTTCGTGTTATTTGTATTCCCTGCGGAATCAGTTGCATAGATGACACAAGAAATATTCTCAGGGTTTCCTACAGGGATTATGACTTTTTGGTAGTAGTTTCCTTGTCGGTCCATTGGGACTGTGAAATGTTCACTTCCGCTGTACCAATATTCTATGGAAACATTTGTTACATCAACATTGTCGGTGATGGTGGCACCAAACGTAAAACTATTTGGTAAATCCTCGGATGATGAGCCATATTTATTTATTACAATGGATGGGGGTTCTGTGTCAATGACTTGTACGGTTTTCTGTGTAGTGACAGCTGCGTTTTCCCATTGGTCGCAGGCATAAAAGTTGTAGGTTAAATCTTCCACGCTCGTATCAAGATATACGCCCATGGCAAAAAAATTTTCTCTAATATTAACCATCGAATAATTCCCACCGTAACCACCATGATGCCATTGTACTTTCACGGTAAGTGTCGATGGGCTATCTGTGTCATCTGTTATTGTTGCGTTAAAGACAAAGCTTCTGTTTGGTAATCCTGTAGTTGGTGAGTTGTCTACGATTGTTGGTGGGACGCCTTGTTGGATGATGAATGTGTAGTTCGATGAAGACGCCCAGTTTCTGGAGTCAGCTGCACCGATATGAAATGTATACGTTCCAACAACCAAATAATGATTTTGAGAACTATACACATCACCGGTTTTATTCTGTTTTATAGAAAAATTTGTTGTTTGTTGATTGGGATCAATTACAATAAGTCGTACATCTGCAAGATGAAGATCATCGGTGACTTGTGCTGAAATTGTCACGTAGTCTTGTGTTGTCTGTACACTTGGGGTTCTTGTAACACTTGTGATCACGGGTGGTGTCACATCAATCAGTGGTAAATGATCGCTGTTACTCCCAAAAATAGTATATGATGTGTTTCCAAGGCCGTCAGAATCATCGTCTGGTCCGGTGTAATTATCCCAGTAGTTTCCTCCTAGATAACTTCCGCGGATGATGTTTTCTCCGCTGGTTTTTGAGATGTTCCATTGGTTACGGTTATTAATGCTTTTGTCGAGTGCATTTTGTTCTGTGTTCTCGGAAAAAATATTGTTGTATACAAGGTTGTTCATGGTGAAGAAATCCATGTAGATTCCGTATCGTGTGTTTTTTGTGATAATGTTTTTTGTTATGGTGTCTGAGGTTGAGTTGTAGGAACGTATTCCTTCGTAGGTGTTCTCCTGGATTGTGTTTTTTGTAACGGCGGTGTTGTCATCTGCGAAGAGAAAGACTCCATGGCGCTGGTTTGAGCCTATCGTGTTTTCCCATAGTGTATTGGTTGAACCTGTGACAAGCACTCCGTACTCAAGGTTATTTTTTATCTGATTATTACTAAGATTGTTGCTGCTTGAGTTTTCTAACCGGCATCCTGTACCTATGTTGCTTTCAATAGTGTTTTGTGTAAGAATATTTGTTGTACAATGATCCAATAGAAAGGCCCCGTTTTCATTGTTGGAAGAAATTGTGTTTGAGGATAGGGTGTTTGTGTCGCATGTTGCGTTGAGGAATACTCCGTTTGCTTGGTTGTCTTCGATGGTGTTGTGTTCAATTGTGTTTTCGTCGCTTGAATAAAAAAACAAACCATTATTATTGTCTGTTATTGTGTTATAGGTGATCTGGTTTTCATTGGATTGGTTTGCCCAGATACCATCTCCGAGGTTTGTCTGGATGATGTTGTCGTAAATCAATGAGGATCCACATTGTTCAAGTGAGATTCCATGGTATCCATCTTGGATGATGTTATCCGTAATTATTGCATGATCTGCTGTGATACGTATAACTGCTTTGGAGTTGTTTTGTTGGCTGTTTTGTAGTGTGAAATGGCTGATGTTGACTAGAGTAGCGGATATGGTGAGGACGTCGCCGGTTTGATTTGCGTCTATAATTGTTGTTGTTTTTTGTTCTCCGAAGAGGTCAAGTTTTTTGTTGATGGTGAGTGATTCGTTGTATGTTCCAGCATAGACAATGATTCGATCTCCTGCTGATGCGTTGTCGATTGCTTCTTGGATTATCGCAAAATGATCGACTCGCCATCCTGGTGAGGTTGCATTGTAATCATCGTCAACATAGAATTTAGGGAGAACATCTGCACGACCTACTTCAACATGTAACAGTGATGTTACCATGCTGAGAAGTATGAATGCAGTTAATGCACTTACAATTGTTTTTTGTTTCATCCCATCTGTCTGCATATATAGGTACCTATTACCCTAGTTAACGGCAACATTATAAATATGAAATCATCCCTGATAGTCGCCCCTCACCTTCTTGGGTATAGAAAAGAAACGTGTATATGAATAAAAACCTTATCCCTTAAAAATAAAGAAAAAAGGAGGGGAGGTTATTGTTTTGTATAAATATAAACTCCACCTGTTATTAGTTAAATTGATAATCCGTGAGGATTGGTGTTATGTCTGTGTCTTCTAGGATGTTGTTGCCCCATACACCAGGGACTAGACCTAGTAGACCAGGGGAATCTCTTGTCCATCCATTGCAATCAATGTCGATACCTTGATTGTAATAAGCTGCCCACGCGAATTCAAAACAATAAAATAACTCATGGCCAGGTACCCCTATATGGGCTGGGTCTTCGCATTTTTGGAAAAACCAAGGGGACATTGTTACAACTTGATACCCAAAACCTTCCATACTCAGTGCCCAATCTAGTGCATTTTGTCTCTGAATAGCATCGGCAGATGTTACTCTTACAAACGTGAAATTTGTAAAATTTCTCGTGAAATGAGTGATTCCTCTTATAGCAACACCGCTTTCACCGGCATGGATAAACATATTATTTCCAATATATATTGCACAGTGGTCGTTGGCATGACCGGGTATATAATAAAAAAACCAATACCAAGGAAGGGCACCAGGTTTTAAATCGAACATCATAATATCACCAGGCAGCACATAAGATGGCACAGGACGTTGCCTCCTGTCAGCTTCTAACGTATCGCCTAAAGTTAACTCTACGTTATCAGTATCACCTAAAGTTAACTCCACGTTATCATTATCACTTGAAGTTAACTCCACGTTATCATTATCACTTGAAGTTAATTCTACGTTATCATTATCACTTAAAGTTAACTTTACGTTATCAGTAGCACTTGAAGTAAAAAATGTAGGCAGATTCATCATCACTAGCATCACAACAATAATTAAAATTATTTTCATTCCATTCGTTCTCATAATATTTCCTCCATAGAATATATTAATAAGTTCTCAATTATTAATACTTTTCGTATAACTAGTAAAAGCCAAACCTTCGCTGCTTTTTGTTTTCCAAGTACCAACAAACTTATTCTTTTCCGTATCTAAATAATTATTTGGGCTTCTCGCTTATGTATTATCAAAAGAAAAAACACAAAAATAACCATTTTCTATTTGAAAAATATTACAGCCGGAATTTCATCAACACCTGTGTGTAGGGGAAGTTGTTGTATTTTTTGACATAATTTCCATAATAATCATTACGATTGCATTAGCGCCATCTGAACTGTATCTGTTTATCGTTCCCAAGGTCGTTTCCCGTCAAGATAAAGGGTCCAGAACAGTGTAAGATTCGGGATGAGCAAATCTTTTTGTTCTAAAATATTGTATCCTTTTTTCATCATCTGCGTTACATGTTTTCCAAGGCTTAACTCGTTTATTTCCTTTGTAAGTAGTTTTTTGATATCTGTATAGTCGCGTTTTCTTTCTACATAGAGTCTGCCATCTTTTTCGTAGGGTTTTTTGAGCGTCAGTGGATTGTCTGTCCATTTCTTGAGGAAATCCTCAACATTACTTTTTAAGGTCGTTGGAGGACCTGTATGCAGACAGATGTCTGGTAATATGTCTTGTGTTGTCCATAAAACAATGTAGAAGAAATCCTGTGTGTTATCAACATAAAACTGTGCATCTTGCACGATAAAATCATGTTGCTTGCAGAGTTCGATTATTGAGCGCACAGCTTTACGTATCTGCGGATACAGATTTTCTGATATTATCTGCGGTTTAGCGATGCGTATCCCTATGTAGTGTCCACCGCGTTTTTCTTGTTCATCGCGTATTTTTTTGATAGACCAGGGTTTTGTTTCGTTTGGGAAAAAAAATGTGCTGAGCGGTTGTTTCAGATACGCTGTGCATGCGTCGATAAAAAGAGTGAATTTTTCTTCGCATACTGCGGAGGCGACGTTTCGTTCGTTATCCACCGGGTCGATGAAGATGAGTGGAGTATCAAATTTGGGGTGATTTACTTTCTCAAGAGTAAATGTTATTTTTTGTTTCCAGCTTTGTGCATCGGTAAGTAAATTGTTGAATGAACTGTAGTTGATGATGAGGATTTCGCAAAGATACCCTGAAAATCCTTCGATTTCTGCTTCTGCGCCATAGCAGCCGATTCCTTTGAGGAATTGTTTTAACAATCGTACCTCGTTTTTCTGTATCTCATCCAGATGTGTTATAACATATTTGGTATGAAGTGGTGTGCGGTCTACGGCGGATAGTTTCTGGGTCGCGTCCTGGATTTGATAACAGGGAACAATCTCTGTTTTGTAATTCTTATAATATCCGCGTACGTAGGGGTGTTCCGCGTAGCATTCTTCAGGTTTTGTAAGAATTTTTCTTCCGATGAACAGACCGTTTTTTTCCAATATGCTCCTTGGTGTTGTCTGGGGGAACTGAATGAATAGATCAATATCTACATTGTTTTGCAGATAGGTGTCTTTTGCGATGGATCCCACTAGTTGAATCTTTGCCGCAATCTGTTCGGTATCCAGGATGTGTTGAACGTCTTCAGTTAACTTGTGTACAACTGCTAAAAGATCCTGTTTCTCCTGTGGTTTTGGAGTAATGCGTTTGAGGATTTGTTGTTCAATAGTACGATGATTCATTTATTTCTCCTTGATGAGTCGTTTGAGTACATAAAACACACTTATTGAAAGAACCATGCCGCCGATCACATCTGTTATCCAATGTATCGCTAAATACATAACGGCGATGATAACTGCAATTGCACAAAAGATAGTGAAATACATATACGTCTTGTGTTTTGTAAGAATCGCTGTTTGGGCGACAAGAAGCGCCATTGCTACGTGAAGTGAGGGAAAACAATTATTGATTGTCGTCGTAGCATAGAAGAACTGATCTATGGCTGGAATTGTTGAATTTAATGCAGAATCAAGGGCGTAGAATGTGTACACATTTGTGATGGGGAGAAACAAATAGAATGGGAGTGCAAACCCATAAATCAGAAGAACTCCGTAGGTAAATATCTTCAAAGGTCTTGTTTGTTTTGTGATAATACATGAAAACGGTGTGAACCAGAGGGTAAACGGGTAGATCACGATATATATTGCAACAAAAAACACGACTAGGATTGGTGTCCAATACTGTGAGAACCCAACTACGATGTCTCCTTCAAAGCTGTGAATAACTGGTGCAAAATCTGTGCCAACGATTTTCGTGGTGAGCGGATCGAGTATGTTTACTTCTAGGAGCTGGAGGAGAACAACGAAAACAATGATGAGAATATAGGGAAGATACCGTTGAAAAATTTGGAGCAATTCAGGGATTTTTTTTAGATAGTTTTGTCGTGGCATAAATAAAAGTAAACCTATAAGAAAAAAAAGAAGGTTGGTTGCACCTAGGATAATCATCCAGTTTTCTATCATCTGCTATCTTCCTTTTTGGGAATTGATGCTTTTTTTATTGTTGTGTACATTGGTCCTTTTGCTGATAGATCGCTTTTTTTGAGTGTGATAGATTTAACAAAAAACTCCCCAAAAAATGTATCTGCGTAGGATTGTATTGTTTGGAGTAATTGGTCTTTGTTTTTTGCAGTCCGTATTCGTCCGATGGTAAGATGTGGTGAGAATTCTCGTTTTTCTTTTGTAAATCCAAGCGTGCAGAGTTGTTCATCCAGAATCTTCGCTAAAGTGATGATTGGTTGTTCGTTTTCTATTCCGATCCAGATGATCTTCATATATTGCTGATTGGGGAACACACCTGTTCTTTTTAAAGTAAAAGTAAATGGGCTCATGTCGTGTACCGCATCGTTCATGATGCGATCTATGCGATCGATGAGTTGTTGTTCGACATCGCCAAGAAACTTAAGGGTGATATGGATGTTTTCCGGTTCAACAAGTTTTACATCAGCTCCGATTTTTTTTATAGTGTCTTCAAACTCAAGAATCTTTGGAGTTGCGGATAGATCAATTGCGATGAATCCTCTGAATGATGGCATGGTTTGGTCCTGTCTTGTTTTTTATGTGTGATGAAACAAAAGAAGAAATGGTATTTAAAATCCTCGGCATCTCGTATTACTCGATGGTGATATTGTATGTTTTTTCGGGGTTGTGTACATGGATTTCATGTGCTTGATCCTCGGACATCACACCTAGTGCAAGCAGGTTTTTTGTAAGACTGGGGACTGTTTTTGGTCCTAGGACTGCACCCGGTCGTCTCAGATCATCGATGTAATCGGTTTCCATGAGGAACCTGCTTCCTTTTTTGATTGCCTCTGTGATGTTTTTTTTGCTTGCGAGAACAGATGGCATGAGCCCATAGTTTTCTTCATGTGTGATGAGTGGCGGCGCAAAATGTTTCACTATTTTTTCTGCTGGTAATCCAACCTTTTTTCCTAATTGGACAAGTTCTTTGCATTGTTCTGGTGTGGTGCTTTCGGTGTGTAATACAACGGGGACGCCGACGTCTTTTGCTAGTTGCATTCCGTATTCAAGTATTGTATTTGAATCCTCGATGATTTGTGCATCGACTGGGAAATGCGGTCGTCCTATTTCTCCGATGGCGATGCATTGTTGTGTTTCGCAGAGTTCTGCTGCTTGATCCATTCCTTTTTTCATGAGTTGAATCGCATCATCTCTGCCGAATTTTTCTTTTAGTTTTATGTAATCTACCGGATAGGGGCCTACGACGACATAGACCGCTACATCAATTGTCGATCTGATTTCTTGTGCCATCCGTAGGGTTTCTTGGTATACTGATTTGTAGCTTTTTTCTTGGATTACACGTTCTGTCATTGGGTATTGAGTTAAGACAAAATGTGTACCGCCTGCTTTAGTGAAGTCTTTGACTGCTTCAAGGAATCTGCCGTCGCGTCTGAGATGAAGATGGTTGTCAAAGAAAATCATATGAAGACCTCTCATTTCTAAGGTGAATTATAATTAAGATAACGGAAGGGATGTTTTAATATAATCGTTTCATAGTTTAGATATTTGTTTTTGTATAGTTATTATTTGTTTATTTGATTTTTTTTCATAATTCAGAGCTTACAATCAATGCAACGATGGCTGTTGTCTGGAGTATAAAAACAATGCACGCGAATTTTCGTAATGATATCTTTTTTGAAGACGCTATTAATGTCACGCCGATTTCAGTTGGTAATGGTGATGCGATGATGAAACCCCCTACGATGGGGCATAAATAATGTCTCATAGAATATGACATTTTCAATTTTAATGGATAAAGAATTTTTATGAATCTGTGTTGTGTTACCTTTTTTATTTCCTGAACGATACCTTTTACAAAGATTTTTATTGTAAATGAAATGTTTTCATATAATAGTCGTATTTCACTAGTGAATAAAGATTTAATAAAAACGAAGAGAATTAAATCCCCTGTGAGTGCACCAAGTCCACCGATTAAACCGGCGAGAATTATATTTTGATTTTCTGGAAGGGATGCAAGAAGTGCTGTTGCAGGAACTGCGGTGAATCCAAACACGTAGAGAAAGCCAGCAAAATAGTTTTGAATATAACCTAAAGATCCGAAGATATCACTAAACGAAAAGTATGTATTGTTACAAAATAAATGATATGCCGCTATGAAAAATATGGCAAATATTAACAATTTAGGATATTTAATTTTTGATAAAATCTTATTTATTTTTGAGGGATGAATAATAACATTTCTTTTTTCTGATGTGAGTACACTATTACAATTATCTGGATCAAGGTGATTTTCTTTACAGGTTACTGTTTGTTCGTTGTAATAGATATTGTGGTGAATGATTTCATTTGTTCTTATTGCTTTAATTTTTTCTCCGCATCCATGATATATCTTTGATGCAGATGTTGTTATGTTATAGGAAATGGTAAAACTTGTTGGAAAAGTAAGCATTTTTCTCCGAAATTTTTTCGAGAGAATCCTCTTGGTGATTCTTCTTTTTATCATCTGATTCCTCCTACTGAGTTTTTGTGTTGAGTGATCCCAAAAAAGCAACAACTTCAGACTATAAATAACCCAGTTCGCATTTGCGTATGCAATCTATCCCGCATCTGCGTATGTAGCTGCTTACAAACATGCGATAATGGATGTTTCGTCATACGATTTTTTTCCACATAAATCATAGGAAAATTTAAGCCTCCTTTCATATGTCTGATGAGTCCTATGCATGAATGGGCACTTGCAGAATCAATACTTTCCGCAGCGCAGGAAACCGCAGAAAAAGAGCATCTCAAAACAATCAATGAGATTACAATACTACTTGGTGAGCTGCAGCAGATCGAGCATGATATCTTTGAGTTTGCATTAAAAGAACTTGCGAAAACAGAAGGCAAAAAACTAAAACACGTAAAGTTTCACATCAAGCAAGAAAAAAGCATGTTGCAATGTACACGATGTGAACATACCTGGAGTTTTGATGAGATGAAAAAAACTCTTGGTATTGATGAGGCCGAAGCGATTCATTTTATCCCTGAGATAGCGTTTGTCCATGCGCGATGCCCTAAATGCTCAAGCCCTGATTTTGATATTATAAAAGGACGGGGTGTCTCTATTTCATCTATTAAAGGATCATGAGGTATATGGAACCAAGAATTAGTATCATCAACAAACGTCTTCAGAATGTGAAACGTGTGGTTGTTGTCGCGAGTGGAAAAGGAGGTGTTGGAAAAAGCCTACTTTCATCTGGTCTTGCGTTGCATCTTGAGAAAAAAGGTTGTCGTGTAGGACTTTTAGATCTTGATTTTTATGGTCCATCATCCCATATTATCCTTGGTGTCCATGATGTGTTTCCACAGGAAGATAAAGGTCTTATTCCTCCGAGGGTATCTGGGATTTCTTTTATGTCTCTAGTCTTTTTTACGCATGATAAACCTGCGCCGTTTCGTGGCGGTGATATCACAAATGTTATCCTTGAACTTCTTGCGATTACCCAGTGGGGCTCATTGGATTTTCTCATTATTGATATGCCTCCAGGCATCGGGGATGAAACATTGGATGTTCTGCGATTCATCAAAAAAAGTGAGTTTCTTGTGGTTACCACGTCATCGAAAGTTGCGTATGGTGCTGTAGAAAAACTACTAGTTATTCTTAAGGAACAAAAAATCCCTCTTCTTGGTGTAGTAGAAAACATGAAACAAGGTTCATCTTCGTTTGTTGAAACTGAGGTTGTTGGTAGAGATATACGGTATCTAGGTGGTATCTTGTTTGATCCGCACCTTGAAGATGCGATAGGTAACACCGACAGTCTATCAAAAACAACTTTTATGAAAGAACTAGTTGTTTGTTTTGATCGTATCTTTTTTTAACTCGATGGTTGTACTTTTTTTGTTAAAGATCAGGGGGAGAAGATAACTTCGTGCTTCTCCTACGGTAAAAAGTGATCCGGTAATACATATGATATCGTCTTTTTTTGCAAGCTTTTTAGCTGTCTTAATGGCCTGTGTAAGAGATGGTTCTATGTGCACGGGTTTTTTGAATCCTTGATCTTTGATGAGCGTTACAAGAGTGGTTGGTTCAAAGGCACGACTGCTTGTTGACTTTGTCGCAATCATAATATCTGCAAGTGGAATAATGGTTGAGAGCATCGTTTTGATATCTTTATCTTTGAAGATCCCAAGAACAAGTATGAGTTGATTGTAGGTAAAATCTTTTTTCAGACTAATTGCAAGCATCTTCATTCCACTGGGGTTGTGTGCCCCATCAAGAAGAATCATTGGTTTTTCTGAAATAATTTCCATTCGACCTGGATTGAATGCAGCAGAAATACCATCTGCGATGTCTGCATCGGTGATGTAGACGCCGTTCATTTGCAGCATCTCAATTGCAGCAATCGAAAGCGCAATGTTTTCTCCTTGAAATTCACCGAGTAACGATGTTTTGACGATGTATTCTTTGAAGTGTCCGTTTATCGAAAATTCTTGAGATGTCATGGTTGATGTGAGTCGTTTTATTTGTGATTTCTCAATAATGATCAATGATGAGTTTTTTTCTTTTGCTATTGTTTGAATTACAGTTTGTGCATCTTGTTTTGCTGCGGTTACTACCGGAATATTATTTTTTATGATCCCTGCTTTTTCAAATGCGATTTTTTTGATACTTTTTCCAAGTATTTCAGTATGTTCAAGGGAGATATCAGTTATGACACATACAAGTGGTGATACGACATTTGTGGCATCAAGTCGTCCACCAAGCCCGACTTCAACTACGGTGTAGTCGACTTTTTGTTCTTTGAAGTAACGAAATGCGATAGCGGTGACGATCTCAAAAAATGTTGGTGTCTGGTTCTGTTTTTGCATTTCTTCAACCAAAGGACGAATACGTTCAACGAGTGTTATGAGGTCATGGGATGAAATTTCTTTGTTGTTGATAATTATTCGTTCTGAGAATCGTTGCAGATGCGGTGAGAGATAGACGCCGACGCGATATCCTGCTTTTTGTAAAATAGATGAGATATAATTACAGACTGAGCCTTTTCCATTGGTTCCTGCGACATGGATAACATTCAATGTATCCTGTGGGTTTCCCAGAGTATTGAGTAATGATGTTATTCGTTCTAATCCAAGGCGCATACCATGCTTTTCAAAACTAAAGATCCATTCCAGTGTTTCTTTTTCATTCATCTTAATATCCTTCAGAATAAAGGACATCGGGGATTACTTTTTGTGTATCTTTCCATGAGACACCAGGGAGGATTCGCACTTTTCTTCCATCAATTTTTAACCTATTTTCTGCGAACAATTGGATTGTTCGAGGGAGTATCTGGTGTTCTACATCTAAGATTCGTTTTGCAAGTGTGTTACGATCATCGTTTTGTAGTACTTGTACTGCAGCCTGCAGAATAATGGGGCCATGATCCATTTCTTCATCCATGAAATGTGTGGTACACCCTGTGATTTTTACTCCATATGAAAGTGCATCACTTTGGCCATTTGTACCTTTGAATGAGGGGAGTAACGCAGGGTGGATGTTGATGAGTTTTCCTTTCCATTTCTTCACAAATTCAACTGATAAAAGTCGCATGTATCCTGCGCCGACAACGAGGTCAACCTTTTGTTTTTTGAGAATGTCATCGATTTCGTTTTCCTGGTCATTTTTTGTTTTTCCTTTGCCATCAACAAAAAAAGCTGGTATCGTATGTTGTTTTGCTCGTTGTAACGCATAGGCATCCTTTTTATCGGTGATGACTGCAGCAACACAAGCATCAATAGTTCCTTGTTCCGATGCGTCAATAATGCTTTGAAGATCAGTTCCTTGTCCTGATACAAGTACCCCTACTCGTATTTTTTTTACCATATCATCACATCTTATTTTGTAGATGAATCAATAAATATTTTTTTTATCTCTGTATATGGGGCGTTTGTTTTAAAGCCTGTGGCGCTGAAATGGGTTCGTACAGCAGTATATCCTTGGGTATGTAACTGTTCACATATTGTTTTCATCGGTGGCGCGCATCGTTTCAGTTCAGATGCAATCTTTTCTACTGCGTAGTAGAATGGTGCTGCATCAGCTTCATCTTCGAACATCTGCAGTAGTTTCCATAATGTATGTTTCGTGTTTAACTGTTTTTCAAAAAGATTTGTTCGTAATTCTTGTACAACGTTTTTATTGTGAAGATTCCCCATCCAAAGAGGACCTATTACTCGAGGGTTTTTGTTTTTTCCATCTGATGCAATAGGGTCCGTTAATCGTACGTGTTTAATGGAATCATCTGCGTTTTGTTTCCCATTACGAATTTGTATATATGTGCGGAAAAAATGATCCGTGGAGTAGCTGACAAGTGGCTGGATGCCTTTGTCGTATTTTGCCATTTCTCGCGCAAGAAACCCAAGGAGTATCCGCAATCCTATTTCATGCATATAATAAATATGGAATGGTTGTGCGCCGTATCGTCGAAGACAGACTAATGGATAAACGCCGCAGAGTGCTGCGGTATCTGTTGCGGTGCATGACAGGATCCCGTTATTCGTTATGCTTCGGCATGCGGAATCAACAAAATAGACTGGTGAACCAAACGGATCAATGTCAATCATCTGATAGCGGTTTTCTGAGAGTAATACATTCAGGTTTTTATTTGATGCAACTGCTTTTGTCACCTTGTTATAGGAAATATTTTTTTTTATAAGTGAAAATGAGTCGTCATCCCAATCGTTGATTGTAACATTAAAATCTCCAATGACTTCATGGGCGATTCGTACCCCACGAATCCCAGATGCTGCTAGTCCATCAACAATATGAACCTGTTTTTTAGTTCTGTTGACAAACCATTGGCTTACAATAACAGACAGATCTCGGTTCAACTCCATCGCAGGATTATAAAACGGTTCATTGTCTTTTATTCCTGGTCCTTTCACAGATTGTTTATTGGGACATGCATAAAGTTTTGTCGTCCCTTCTTGTATGAGTTGAAAATTTGGTTTTTTTTTGTTCATGGGATTTAGTACAACGGCGGGAGTTTTTCAACCATGATTTTCTCTATTTTGTAGGGGAGCAGATTTCGATTCACCTGTGTTACCTCAAGGATCCGGATGTCATCCCGTCGTCTGACATCCTGAAGTAACGGGCTGCGTGATTTTTTATGCAATGTGACCAAAAGGGGTTTATCGGAATCCAACGCGTCAATGACGACTTCGCAGAACTTCTCAGAAAGCATCTCCATCTTCCCGATTTCATCAATGATGATGATGTTAATGGCTGGATCGTCTATTGCTTTCTGAATGGCTGGAATACCTACTTTTTCAAGGGCTGTGACGTCCACGCCGTATTTACCGATTTTGTCTTTGACATCCCAATCAAGACGCGCGAACACCTCTTTTTCTTTGGTAACCCAATCAACAACGTAAAAACCAACGCGTTTCTTCTTCTCAACAATAGGATCGGTAATCATCCCTTCTACTTTGTAGCCGGTCGTCTCCAGTTTTTCAATGATTTTTATCAATGTTTTTGTTTTGCCAACACTGGGCATGCCGGTGATGCCTATCTTCGGTACGTCATCCATAGGAACTATACTGTAATGCACTATTCGTTTAGAAAGGTTTGGGCCCTTTGTTTGTCTCCTGATACGAAAGATACGATGCATCGCCTTGATTCAATTATGAATACTAAAAGATAGTGATGATATCGTTAGAGTTTCATTCGGTTTATACCTATAGTTTCATCATATTCTCGGTTGATTTCTCCTTTGAGGACATCAATAACTCCCTCAAATGTTGCGCTGACAACTGCAGAAGTAAGATGCCCGCCAACCGCCTGATTTTTTTCATTGCAAAACGTAATATGAAGGTGCAAATACGTTTTTTTCTGCATCGTTGTAATATTTCCCAATAAACAAGTGATCTCATGATCACCGGTGAGTTCTTTTGAGTGATACTGCTTTGTTTTCACATCAAGAAGTCCTACTGTGGCCTTGTTTGTTGCGCCAATCCCCTGGATGGTACCAAGTTTTATCCCAAGTGAGGTACAAAGCTGTTGTAATGTTTCTACGATTTCTTCTCCTAGATCTATTCGAACGAGTACCTTTTTTCCACAGCGTTTATAATCCATGAATGAGCAAACATCAAAGGCCTCTATTTAAACATTATTTTTTTATTGAAGATGATGCCCTTTTTTGGATGGGTATTTTTAAATAAACGGTCTGTTATGTTCTGTTGATGAAAGTACCTATCCTCCAAGTGGCTCTTGATCTTCTTGATGGATCTCGAGCGTTGTCGATCGCAAACGCTGCGGTGAACGGTGGAGCAGACTGGCTTGAAGCAGGTACTCCGCTTATTAAAAGCGAAGGAATGGGGATAGTAAGACAACTTAAGAAAACATTTCCAAGTACTGTTATTGTCGCAGACATGAAAACTATGGATGTTGGTGCTCTTGAGACAGAGATGGCGGCAAAAGCAGGAGCCGATGTCATTTGTATCCTTGCTGTATCAGATGACAGCACTATTATAGATGCAGTGAAATCTGCACGAAAATATGGTGTAAAAATCATGGTGGATCTCATCGGTGTACATGACACAATAGAACGTGTAAAACAACTTGAGAATCTTGGAATTGATTATTTTTGTATTCACACCGGTATCGATGAACAGATGATTGGGAAAAAACCGTTTGAGATTCTTTCTTTTCTGATGAAAACAACGAATCTTCCGATTGCGGTCGCTGGTGGTTTGAACAGTGAATCTGTTGCTGATGTCGTGAACGCTGGTGCTGCAATTGTGATTGTTGGTGGTGCGATTACTAAGGCAAAGGATGTGACTGCAGCTACAATACAACTGAAAAAAGCAATCAATGAGCAAAAATCAATTCCTTCGGTTTTGTTCAAAAAATATGGAAAAACCGAGTTGTATGAGGCGTTTTCAAAGGTGTCAACACCAAATATCTCAGATGCATTGCATAAGAAAGGTGCGATGCAGGGGATTCGACCAATAAAACATGGTTTTCATATGGTGGGACGTGCGCTCACGGTTCGAACAATGGATGGGGACTGGGCAAAACCTATTGAGGCAATCGACAAAGCAGAAGACGGATGGGTTGTTGTGGTTGATGTGAACGGTGGATCTACTGCGGTGTGGGGTGAACTTGCAACACACAGTGCAAAACAGCGAGGTCTTGCTGGTGTTGTGATTGATGGTGCGGTTCGTGATCTTGACGATATTATCAGACTTGATTTCCCTGTTTTTAGTAGATATATTGTGCCGAATGCTGGGGAGCCAAAAGGGTTTGGGGAGATCGGTGCGGAGATCATCTGTGGTGGTCAAGTGGTGCGAACCGGAGACTGGGTTATTGGGGATGATTCTGGTGTTGTGGTTGTGCCTTCGGAGATTGCGCAGGAGATTGCAAACCGAGCGCTTGATGTGAAAGAGCAGGAGAACCGGATCCGTGAAGAAATCAAACATGGTGGATCTCTTGGTAAGGTTTTACATGTTAAAAAATGGGAGAAAATCGTTGGATGAATGCAATCATTTTTTTTACTGATTTAGGTAATCTTCATGATGCATTAGCGTATTTTCCTCTAGGTGGTTTTACTGGGAAAAAAGTCCCGGTGAAGCTGCATATGGGTGAGATCGATAATAAATGGTTTTCGAAACCTGATTTTGTGAAACATGTTATAGATGAATTACTTCAGGTGAAGGCTGATCCGTTTCTTTTTGATACCACGGTTGCGTATCCTGGTTTGCGTCATTCGAAAATTGGGTATGAGAAGGTGGCGAAACTGCATGGGTTCACTATGAAGAATGTTGGTTGTGAAGTAGTGATTGATGAAACTGGTGTTCCAGTAAAGGTTGAGGGTCGTTCCTTTGATGTTGCCAGTCATCTCGCAAGTGCAACGCATGTGTTTGCGATTTCGCATGTGAAAGGACACATTCAGACGGGGATGGGTGGTGCGATCAAGAATTTCGGGATGGGTGGTGTCACAAAAGAAACAAAGATTCGGATTCATCAGGGTAGTAGACCTGTGTATCAGAAGGATGCGTGTACGTTATGCGGTGTCTGCGCCGAGCGATGTCCGTTTCACGCGATAACAATTACTAATGACACGTTGAAATTCAGATCGCGGTCATGTTTTGGCTGCGGTGTCTGTGTTGACACATGCCCTAATAACGCGTTTCATTTTGGAGACGGCGATCTTCAATTCCTTCTTGCTTGTTCTGCGAAAGCGTGCGTGCACAATAAAAACGTTCTGTATTTGA
>JAPKYE010000035.1 GCA_026394495.1 Methanobacteriota archaeon
AAACGTATAATCAGTACCAGAAAGATCATTATCAATCGTTTTTGGAACACCAACAATCGGTATCCCCATCTGATGAAGCTTCAACGCCACACCTAAAGTGTCTTCTCCGCCGATAGCAACGATACAATCGAGGCTAAAAGATCGGATATTATCTAAAACTTTTTTTGTATCTTCATCTTTTTTAAAGGGGTTTGTCCGGGATGTCCCAAGAATTGTACCACCTTTTGTAAGAATACCCGAAACATGATTATCCATAAGAGGAAATATATCACCGTCGATGAGCCCTTTCCAGCCGTTTCGAATCCCGATAGTCACCCAACCGTTTCTCGAGGATTTCTTTGCAACTGCTCTTATCACTGCGTTCAGACCCGGACAATCTCCGCCACCTGTCAAAATACCAATTTTTTTCATATATTGAATCGCTCCTACACTCTAAATATTAGATGAGCTTATCTGTTTTATATTTTAATAACCTTTGGTTATCGCCAAAGAGATCATGACGATGGGACCGTGAAATATCCTCCCAACATGATGGTTACCGTCACTGCAGTTAAGGTCAAAATCCATAGAAAAGGAACAAAATAAAACAACGAAACATATTTATGGCTCCCCCGTAACGCCCGAATTGTCAATGACAACATAGCACAATGAAGTGTCAAGACAAGGAAAATAATAAGAAAACTATTTGCAAAGGTTTCCGGCGGAACCGTACTTAAAATGGCACCCATGTCGATTCCTGTTCCTTCAAACGGTTGACCTGTTTTAGTTGCAAGCATAATATCGTTCATATGTTTACCGACCACTAAAGAAATGTAGATGGCAAAAGAGATACCAAAAGTAATACCCGCAAACAACGCTGCTGTCGTCTTCACCAACGTGAATTTTTTCATCCGAAGATCCCTGATTTTACGGATGTTTTCCGTAATCATCCTTGAAACCGTCCGCGGGTTCGCCGCAGCTGCAGTCGCCTGTCTGAACATCTCACAGGAACGTTGAATATAGTTACTACCGGTATCAACCCCAAACCACTCCCAGGCTGAATCATCGTTAATCCGCGTTCGCAACCTACGATATAAATCCCGGACATGTTTTGAAAGCACCCCGTAATCTTTTTCGCTAAGATAGTACACTGAGTCATTTATTCTCCCACCCCTCATAGTTGAAATAGACCCCAACGCAGGGAGAAAACCCATATAACTTCTTTCTTTTCTCGTGATAAAATCTTCTTCACGAATTGTTTTTATACCCGGAAGAATCAATGGTGTAAGAGAGAGCGCAATGATGATTTCAAGCGGAATGCTCTGCATTATTGGAATAGCCAAATAATATTTTGTAACAAAGAAGACAACACCTATTACGATGCAGAGAACCACTGAGATTTTAAAAGATCTCTCGATCTTTTTTTCTAGTTCCCCTTTCTGACCTGTCCGATGCCATATCTCATCTGGAGGGATCATGGATTTCAAAAGATAAAGCAGCAAGAATTCCGATGCAAGAAGCATAAACGATGACATGAACAGAAACGTGTTCATATCTGATGTCCCCATAAGCATCGGAAGAACAATCCCAAGAGTCATAATAAACATAATCGAGATAAGCATACTCGTATAGACCTCACTGAGAATCGTGATATTATCATTGCTTGATTCATACATCGTTTTATATTCCTGAAGCACAGCACCTTGTTCATTTTCTATGAACTCTCGATGTTCGACACCACTATCCAGACTCTGCGAAAAACGATCGAGGAAATCTCTGAATATCTTACTTGGTGTCCGCTCTGAGACAAATCGAAAACTTTTCGCCAGAGGAACCCGCCATTGCTCAGAAAGAACACTGATCTTTCGCATCTCCTCCCCTAAGCTTCCGTACGCTTTGTTACCACCAAGAACGATGATGATGTCCTTTAATGGTAAATCAGAGATTGCAAGAACCCGCATATGCGTGATAAAAAAATGCATTTTACCATTGATATCTGATTCTTTGTTTTTCCAGCTGATATACGGATATAACACGCCCAGAAGAATCGGTACGATCCCTCCAAGCATAAATGTTAAAGGATTCATATCCAAAGGAATAGGGAGAACAAGCTGGAAAATAAATGGCATACAAAACACAATTACACCAAGAAAGATCAAAGGAAACAAAATAGTCCGATAAAATTTTTTCGGATCCTCAAGACTTCGATACGCAATCTGTAATTCTTTTACCGTGTTTTTTTTCCCTTTTTTTTCTTTACGTAACCGTCTTTTCGTTTTTTTCTCCTCAGCTTTTTCTTCTTCAGCCATAGAAACAAAACCCTACACAGAAATCGACAAACCTTTCTCCCCTTCTCGATAAAAACCCCAGATACACTGGACGACCTCGTAGTAATCCATGATATCCTCCTCCACCATTCGCTCAAGGATATGTTTTCTCCGATCCATCTCATCATAGATCTGTGCAGTGTCAGCATATCCAGCATTTTTCGCTATCTTCTGCTCAAGGGTGAAACTGTTTTTATACGCTTTGAATACGTGCTCATCCTCATCTGCTTTCCACTCAAATGCATTTCGTGCCATGATCCCATCAACGGCCCTGTTGTACCCTTCGATTTCATCTAAAGAAGTCACTCGCCGCAACACTTTCCCAGCACGCTCAACCGCGAGCTGAATAAGCACGAAATCAAGGTTATCCATAAACGTTTTCGGAACATTAATAGGATCACCAGTGAAACGCTGAATAACCTTTGTGACACTTCCCGCATGAAACGTAGTCATACACGCATGACCCGTCTGCATCGCCTGAAACACAATGTTTCCCTCAGCACCTCTTACCTCACCAGGGATAATATAATCAGGCCGTGATCGTAACGCAGCTCGAAGAAGATCAAATAAATCCACTTGGCCCTCCTTAGGACCTGTTGTCTTTGTGAGCAATCGTTGCCATACTGTATGAGGAACCTGCAACTCAGGTGTTCCCTCTGCAGTAAAAATCTTTTTTTCAGCTGGAATAAACGGAATGATCGCATTCATCGTCGTGGTTTTTCCACATGCAGTACCCCCGCAGAGAAAAAAACTACGACCATACTGCAGACACAACCATAAGTAAGCAGCAATCGACGCGTTCAATGTCCCCCATTTGATCAATTGCGTGATACTAATAGGAGTTTCGGTAAATCGCCGGATCGTCATACTCGGTCCTTTGATACTTATCGCAGAGCTATAGATGATGTTTCCACGGCTGCCATCTGGTAGTACACCGTCGACAATCGGTCGCCCTTCGCTCACTGGTGCACCCATCTTTTCACTTAACGCCTGAGTAAACGCAGGTGCATCCTTATCACTGACTAAAACATTGGTTTTAATCATCCCAAATATTTTATGGATAAGATGGATTTTTTCCCCAGCAACAAAATGAATATCTTCCAGATAAGGATCCCGCATAAAACATTCAAGAGGACCCCCACCCACAAGAGTTTTAATGACATCATATTGAATCACGTTTTTCTGAACCGTTGTAATCCTCACTTTTTCTTTTTTTCCGGTTTTTCCAAACCTGCCCTTTTTTACCGATTCAGCACCTGATGCTCTTTCATCGACAATTGTTAACTCATCGATTAGTTCCTTTAACACCTCTTTTAATTCATCGTCTGTTAACGCATTTTTTTTATCAGGAACCTTCTCCAAAATCAACTTCAAAATAACAGCCATTTTTTCTTTCATGACGTCGTCTACAATTGGTTCAATCGCATGGTATTCCGGTTCGTCCATATCTTGCGTACGGTAGATGTGAACAAATACAACACCTTTAGTTGGATAAATGAAATTAGGATATTTTTCATCCTTTACCTCCCGAGGCACCTTTGAATAAAACACGGGCTCGCTTACCTTCTGCATTATCCGCTCAATGTAATCTTTCAGATGCGGATTATTTGCAATCAGCTGTTCTTTCTCATTTGGTTCCATCGTTGTCGTAACCATTTTTTTTAGCCTCTCAAGGTGAAATCAATCCCTAATGAATTCTCTTTACTTTTTCCCCCCTGATGTATTCTATTTTTTAATTTATACTGAAATAGGAAGACCTTTTTCCCCTTCTCGGTAAAATGTCCAGATAAACTGCACCACCTCATAATAATCCATTATTTTCTCTTCGACCATTCGCTCAATAATATGTTTTCTTCGATCAAATTCCGTATAGATCTGCATCGGATCAACAAGCCCAGCCATTTTTGCTATTCTTTGCTCTAAAATATAGCTGTTCCTATTAGCTTTAAACACCTGGGTATCATCAACTGGGTTCCATTCAAACGCTTTCCGGGACATGATCCCATCGACCTCTTTATTGTATCCCTCAATTTCATCAACAGACAATACACGCCGTATTCGCTTCCCCTTCCGCTCAACCGCCATCTGAATCAGCACAATATCAAGGTTATCCATAAACGTTTTCGGGATGCTAATCGGATGACCAGTAAACCGCTGAATAACCTTAGTGACACTTCCAGCATGAAACGTCGTAATCACAGGATGACCCGTCTGCATCGCCTGAAATACGACACGACCCTCAATCCCTCTTGTTTCACCAGGGATGATATAATCAGGTCGAGATCGAAGACCAGCCCTAAGAAGATCATCCATCTCAATGTGTCCTTCTTTCGGCCCAGTGGATTTCGTAAGAAGCTGCTGCCACACCGCATGAGGCACCTGAACCTCAGGCGTGTTTTCGACAGAGAAAATCTTTTTCTCAGGAGGAATAAATGGGATAATCGCGTTTGCTGTTGTTGTTTTCCCCGATGCAGTTTCGCCGCAGACAAACAAACTTCGTCCATATTGCATACAAAGCCATAGATAAGCAGCAACACCAGCATCGAACGTCCCCCAGCTTATCAACTGTGTCACACTAATCGGTGTTTCACTGAATTTACGGATCGTCATCGTCGGCCCTTTCAGACTGACATCTTTACTATGGATGATATTCACTCGACTCCCATCAGGAAGCGTCCCATCTGCGATAGGTTGACCTTCACTCACAGGGCTTCCGATTTTCTCTGCAAACTCCTGGGAAAAAGTATTTGCCCAGGTTTTATCAATATGGATATTGGTTTTTGTCATATCAAAAATCTTATGGATCAAATGTACGTTTTCCCCAGTGATAATATGGATATCCTCAAGATACGGATCCCGCATAAACGGTTCCAGAGGACCACCACCAATAATATTTTTTGTGATATCATAATCGATATCTATTTTTTCAGTAGAGGTGACTCTCACCTTTCCCCGTTTTACTTTCGCATCTGTCGCCCGTTCATCAACAACCGCGATTTGATCTAATAGTTCTTTAATCGCCTGCTTTATCTCATCATCGGTTTTCACCCATTTCCGAAACGGGGCTTTCTCGTAGATTAACTCAAGAATAGCGTCACGTTTCTGTTTCTCCAATTCGTTTAACTCAGGTTCAATCGCATGATATTCTTTTTCTTCCATATCCTGTGTTTTGAAGATGTGGATGAACACCACACCTTTCGTTGGATAGATGATATTCGGAAGTTTTTGTTCTTTCAAATCTCGAGGTAATTTACTATAAAACGTTGGTGCATCCATCTTCTTTTTAACTTCTTCGATATATTTCCTGAGATGCGGGTTCTCCTGAATCAGTTTCTCCTCTTCTTCTTTTGCCATCTTCGTCATCGGTTCTTTTTCTCCTTTAGAATGCGACACCGCTGGATTCAATGGTGAGTCCAACACCGGGTTTCACAGAAAACGTGGTCATCGGTTCGTATTTAAAACGTGCTCCGTTGAATTTCTCAAGATAGATGTTGTGAACAATGCCGATCCCAGGCATTGACTCTCGTGAAACACGAAAATTAAGGCTTGTGATTATTTTAAACGCCCGGTGGATATTTTCGTTCCATTCGCTTGGATTCGCAGTCACGAAGATAGTTTTTCCAGATCCTGTTAATCGATTGAAAAAATTGGTGAGATCAACAAGATTCTCTTGTGTTAAACTCTCTTTCAATAACGTAGAAAGAGAGTCGATGAAGATAATCTCCGGTTCGAAAAGTTTTTTACCAGTAAGTAGTCCTTCAAGAAACGTGGTTTTTGGAAGGGTTTCTGCAAGTGTTACCTCCGTAGAGATGAAAAAGAATTTCCCAGACATCAGATATTTTCTAATATCATACCCAACTGAGGCGGTCTGACGAAGGAAACTTTTTATGGTAAATTGAGTCGATACATACGAACAAGTACTCCCATTTTTTAACAGAGCGTAACAGAATCTCTGACAAAAGATACTTTTTCCGGTGCCTTCTTTTCCTTCGATGAATATCAAGGATCCATTGGGTACGACCTTTCCAAATCTTTCGGCAAACCCATCTTTTTCCCCTTTTCGTTCCAATACAAGTGATTTTACTTCTTCCATACTACCTTCATATCCAATTGTTAAATGATGAAATTAAATTCATTATTGACTGCTAACGGTCCAACAACTCTGAGCGTATGATCCCCCGCCTCGAGGATTGTATTAATATAAAGTTCTGTCACGTTAGACATTGATACTGTATTGTCTTCGAAATAGTACTTTTCAATTGCGATGATGTCCCCATCGATAAACACCTGAAATGTTTCATTGGTGGTTGACAGTTTTTTTCCTCCGATGTTTTTCATGTAGAAGATATAATAATCCCCTGGTTTTGGAATATTAACCGGGTCATTTATTATGGTGAAATCAGTATCGAGTTGCTCTTGTACGCGATCTCCGCGATCTGAGAGGCTAGTGGTTACGTTCATAGTGACCGCAATGAATACACCTGAAACTATTCCGGCGATAATAACTGCAGAAATAAAGAAGATGAGATGCGTCCCGGTGAGACTAAACCCCATAGCAATCCCTCATGGCATCACATACTCCGCATAATCTGATATTCCATTGTCTGCAACCACTTTTATCCGGTTTGATCCTGCATCAGGTACATTTACGATGGTGAAATAGACAATACAATCTGGGTAGAGATACGATTGAGAACTGGTGAATAGCTGTTTTGTTCCATTCAGTATAATAACGAAATCATTTGTTTCCAATGTTGTACTTCCCGTATTTTTTATGGTTATGTTGTAATCGTAGTTAGATTCATTCGTTTGTCTATCTATAGATGTAATGTTGATGTTGGTGTGAACTTGATCGATCATTCTATTTTTCAAATCATCGTATGAGTCATTGATTCCTTCCATCGTCGGAAAAATACTCCCGGTTACAATCTCAAGAGCGATGAAGAGTGCGACCGCGATTACTGCGGCTGAGGCTGAAAGTGAAAAACCCATATGAGACTACCCCCTAGTATTAGAGATGAACATATCCCGCCATTTCCCCTTTCACTGTTTTAGTGATATGATATTATGGTAATGTGAACGAAATTTATAAGGTTTTATTTAAACTGATACATATTCAGGCTTTTTGCTATTTTTTCCATCTCACGATCGATTTTACTCATGAATCGCTCATCAAACTGCCTGCCTTTCAGTTTCTGAATGAAAAGAAAAGATTGAATATGGTCTTTTGTTGGAAGGTTATAGGAGTCCCGCCTGATCGGTTCTGTTGATGTGCGATCTTCCACTATGCCTTTTGAATATTCAATTAAATCCAGGCGGATATCTTCAGAGATCCACCCGATGTCCACATAGTAACTCAGAATATCTGGGAGATGAATCTTTCCTACACGATCAACCATATACTGAATCCACTTCATGAGAACGATGATACTTTCAGGGTCATTAGAAATATCAAGTAGCGGCTGCATCTCTTCTTGTATGGATATTGTTGGGGAATTGTACCCATCTATAGATATATCTTTTGTTGATGAAATTCTTCCGGGTAATCCTCGTTTCCCATCAGACTGATTTTTCTCAAGTGTATTTAATCGATTCTTCACTTGTTCAAGGGAATCTACAAGACGTTTCATATCAGTTGTCTGTATTTCAGGTGCTATCTGCATTGATTTCGGGTCTTTATTTGCGCTCCCGTTTGTAATTCCACGACCGTTTAGCACGCCATTGATTTTATCGACTAAACTACTAAGTTGTTCTCTTGTTATTTTAACATTTTTCTCTTTTAATTTTTTTCCAAGCTTATCAGCAATTATCGAAGGTAATCGGTTATTTGTAACACATGCAGAGAGCTCCTGATCAAGTTCTGCATTTTCAAGTAATCTCTTTTCACGTCCATCTAGATTTCCCATGTGTATCATCTACCTTGGCCTATGTATATAACAGATTCTTCAACCATTCAAACTCATGATAAATTCATCAATCAGAGTATCCATCTTCTGCTCATAAAGGAGATTTGTTAACGCCGTATTAAGGATTTCGTCTAAAACATCTGCCGATAACCCATTTACGTTGAAACCGCTGATCATCTGCGTCTGTTCTGGTGATTTAAGTTCATCAGTTTTTGCAGCCGGTTTCTCCATAGAAACTTCTGTTTTTACTTGCAGCTCTGTTGACTTCTTTGCGAGAAGTTCTTTTGCTAATGCCTCTGCACCGGTTTTAGTCGGCAATAAATTTTCCTTGCCGATCATAGATGTTTCCTCAGACGGTTTAGGCTCATTAGGTTTTTCTTGATCATTTGTTTTTTTATCAGCGTCTGGGAGGTTTTCTGCAGTTCCGGTGGGCTTTATACTAATTCCTTTTTTTTCTCCAGTACCTTCTAAATCACCCATTCGTGTTTTTAATTCATCAATGTCCTTTGTGAAGGTTTCCAATGCTTCAATTCGTTTTTTTGTAACTTTTGACAAACCGACAAACGGATTCATTTGTTCGGAAACAATTTCATATAGACTTACAAGATCATCCAGATCCTTTGAGAGGCCATCGAGTTTTTCTGTTACTTTAGTAACGTCTTCCTGGTTTTTCTTTATTTGAAAATCAAAATCCTTCATGTTTTGGAGGATCGTACGTTTCATCTCAAGATCTTCTCGAGATGAAGTGGGTGCTGTCGCAGTCCCTGCTTTTGTTTCAGGGATATCGATCGCATCTGTGAGATTATCAAGTTTTACGTCAGAAGGTTTTTTTGTCCCTGGTTCATGTTTTTTACTTGGTGCCTCCTGTGGTTTTTCTTCTTTTTTATTTTCAGCTGAATCAAATTTAATCACTTTTCGGATATCTTCTACTTTTTGCTTAACCGGCTCTGGCTCTTTTTTTATCGGTTGAGCAGCTACTTCAACAGTAACTGGAGTAGAAGAAGTAGAATCATCAGGAGTCTTTGCCGACTCATCTTTTCCCAGTTTTAACTTTATTTAAACCCCTCCGTTTACCACCCTCTTTGGTGAAATCCCGTGCATAACAACTATAATCTAATATTTATACTTTTACCTCTGATTTGCGTGTTTTTTGAAGTGTTCTTTTAAGATGGTTTAATCGTTGTTTTCACAAATGTTGAATGAGAATATCTGGTGCGTTTTCCCGTTTTGGTATTTTTCCGGGATATATTTATATATTATTATAAACAGAGTATAACATAAGTTATTGAATGAGAAATGGACCACATCCTCAAGGAATTGTGAAATGAATGGCAAAAAAGAAAAATGCCGATATCCTACGACGAGTAATCTTAACACTTATTAACATAGCGGGCAGAAGATCATCAGAAACCCTTGCATGTGCATTTATCGATGCAATTATAATAACTTTAACAAAAAAATACGATTTTTTAAAAAATGTAGAAATAAAAAATATAACCTATTACGAAGGAGCACGCGAGGATGCGATTTTTATCTCCTCGTCGATTAACTTAGTTAAAATAGAAAAAATAGGAGAAGCAATTGAATCCGTTATACGAATATTATGTATGGATCTTGAAGAAGAAACCGGTCTTTACTTCCTTAAAGAATTTAAATCCCTCATTGGCGACTCCGACGTAATAGAATTGAAGCGATATGGTGTGGATCTTGAACTCTTACGATTAGAACAACTACATCTCCACGAACAATTAGAAAAACGAAAAGCACTCGTTCAACATGATGACGGATCAGAAATGAAAGAGATCCGAACCAATATCTTAGAATACACCTGGAACCAAGTCGCCTCATTTAAATATCGAAACAACGTCTGCTTTATCTACGACAAAACCGGCAAACTCCTCGATAAACTCCACCTGAATCAAATCATCGAATATTATGTACGAACATTAACCGATTTTGGCAGATTAGTAAAAAAATCAGACAGCCATGTCGTCACGGAAAAGGAATATCAATTTTTACGGATGCTATACGAACGTGATATCGATGAAGAATCCGCGAAATTTTTACTTGAACTTACCGATGTCGAATTCAATCATATGATTCAACAACTCTTACGATATGAATATTTACAACAAATATCTGATGATGAACTAAAATTAGCAGAAAATGGGATAAAATTCATAAAAGAAAAAATTCTGTTTGAAGATGCAGTAAAACCATAAAAAACATTCATTTTTTGAATAATTTTACATCTTTTTCCTAAATGTTATTTTAATAATGCTCTTTTAAAAACGCCAGTATACTTTAAGTATATGAACCCTATTACTCCCAAAAAACCAGTATCAACCATAAGAAAATAGTTTATAAAGTGATACGTATGACGAAAGCGCGTTCGCGGTCAACAGCAAAGAAAGTGAAAGACAAATGGAAATCAAAAGGATGGTACCAAATCCTTGCACCAACCCTCTTTGATAAAATACCCGTAGCTGAAGCCTTGGCTGACAAACCAGCAAGCTTAATAGGACGGATAACTGAACTTTCATTACAAGACATAACAAACGATTTTAGAAAATCCCATATAAAACTCTTCTTTAAAGTCTATAAAGTCGAAGAATCAGTAGCACACACACAACTCGAAGGTCATACCCTTACATCTGATTATGTGCGAAGAATGATACGTCGGAGAAAATCACGGATAGATGGTGTTTTTGATATCACTACACGAGATAATGCATTTTTGCGTGTGAAACCATTTGCGACCACAGAGAAACGTATCCAGAGTTCTCAGAAGAAGATGATCCGTGAAGTCATGAAAAAAACCATTGCTGACGAAGGAAAAGCAAAGACGTTAAATGAATTCATCAGAGATGCATTAGATGGAAAAATTGGTAGTGAAATCTACAAAAACTGTAAGCATCTTTACCCGGTGAAACGAATCGAGATCGCTAAAACAGATATCATGCGACAACCGACGATAGAAATTGAAGAAACAAAACCAGTAACAAAACAAGAACAACCTGAAGAAAAAACAAAAGAACTTGAAATACCATCCGCAACTCCTGTATCGGAGAAACCTGTCGAAGAAACAGAGACAAAAGAACCAAAGACTGAAGTATCTGAAGAAAAAACCACTGAAGTCGCAGAAGAAAAACTTGAAGAAGAAACCGAGGAAATACCTACAAAAGAAGACGCAGAAAAACCAGTGAAGAAAAAAACAGCGAAAACAAAAGAAAAGAAAGAAAAGAAACCCTCGAAACCAAAAACCAAGAAAAAAACAGAAGAATAACTAAATATTTTTTTCAACATCTTTTTCTCTTTTTTCATGGTATTATTCAACATATCATTATTTTTCTCACTATTATTCACGTGATGATTCTCCTTGTATTCATTGTATTATGCTCTGTTCAAAAAGACCCGAGACATTCTAACACAAGCCCTATCAAAAACATTAAAACATCCTCTCCAATAGGTGGATACGGGGGTTTTTATGACTCAAAATAGGAACATTGTGATTATCGGCTGTGGTGCCAGCGGCGGAACAGCAGCACAATTCGCAAGAAAAACAGATAGAAAAGCATCGATTACCGTGATCGAACAAGGCAGGTATCCTCAATATTCAAAATGTGGACTTCCCTATGCTATCGCAGGGGTTATCCCAGATTTCAACGACTTACTTGAGTTCTCTGAGGACTGGTTCGCACGTGAACATATCAATCTACTCCTTCAGACAACAGTCGAAGATATCGACCATCAGAATCATTGTGTTATTGCGCGACAAGGCACTAATACAATCAAACAATCATATAATGCTCTCATTCTTGCAACTGGGGCAAAACCATGGATCCCACCAATCGAACAGCTTTTTGATCATAATCAGAAGTTGATTCAAGGTGTTTTTATGGTCCGCACTTTTGATGATGCAAAACAGATTTCTTCTTTTGCTAAAAAAGGCAAAAAAGCAACAATCGTCGGAGCGGGATTAATTGGTCTTGAAATGGCAGATTGTCTGTATACCAAAGGAATGATAGTAACCGTGATTGAAGCACTTCCAACTATTCTTGCAAATACTCTTGATACAGATCTCACGGAACCCGTTCTTAAAAAAATAAAGGAACATATCAGTGTGCTTACGAATCATCTCGTCATTAGCACAGTAAGTAAAAATGGTTCAATTACCGGTGTTGTCGCCAAAGAGAAAGAAACCACAAATGAAACACGAATAGATACCGATGTACTCATTATTTCAACAGGATGCAAACCTGATACATCCCTCGCTGAAAAACTCGGATGTTCTATCGGGGCGAAAGGCGGAATTCTTGTCAATAACCGAGCAGAAACATCGATACCCGATGTCTATGCGGTTGGGGATTGCACACAGTACGTAGATTTCGTTACCAACCAGCCGATCTTGATTGGCCTTGGAAGCATCGGGGTACGACAAGGAATTACGGCAGGAATTAACGCAGCAGGAGGTGATTATCAATTACTAAAAGGTTTGTTACAGACGTGTACCTCAGAATTTTTTGGTGTAGAAATCGCCGCAGTAGGTCCAACATCCCATCGAATACAAGATTTTTCTGTGGTTTCTGGGAAGTTCACAGGATCATCCCTTCCCAGTTATTTCCCTGGTGGAGAACCAATTACGATCAAGGTTATCTCACAAGAAGAAACCGGAAGAATTCTTTCTGCACAAGCTGTGGGAAGCAATGCGGCACAACGGATTAACACCTTTGCCTGTGCAATATTAAACGAGATGACTGTGGAAAACCTGCGAAAGTTGGAGACTGCGTATGCCCCACCAATCGCACCTACCTTGGATGCAGTGACGCTTGCCTGTGATGTTGTAGCGTTGAAAATGAATCGTAGACAACGATCACCATGAAAATTCTTCATATTGCTGATACCCATCTGGGCTACTCCGCCTATCGAAAAGTAACTGATGAATGCATCAATCAACGAGAACAAGACACCTATGATGCATTCAAACAATTCATTGACTATGCAATTCAAGAAAAACCTGATCTCATTCTCCATGCGGGAGACTTGTTTGATTCGGTCCGACCAACAAACCGGGCGATCACGTTTGCTCTCGCGCAGATATTTCGTTTGTCTGAACAAAAAATTCCATTTGTGGTTATTGCAGGTAACCACGAACACCCGAAACTCAGAGAAACAGGTCATATCTTCAGCATCTTTGATCACATAAAATACGTGTATCCGGTGTACAATGCACGATATGAATCATTGTCGTTTACGATTCAGAAAAAACATGTTTCGATCCACGCGATTCCCCAATGTCTCACATCTGATGAGTTCAACAACAACATCAAAAAACTTGCACCGGATCCATCTGCAGACTACAATATTGTTCTTACTCATGGTATTGTGAAAGGAATAAAAGAATTCAGTATGAATGAGTTTGATGAACTTGTGGTTCCCACCGATACACTACATTCTCAATTTGATTATCTTGCATTGGGCCACTATCACAAATATACCAAGGTTCTTGACAACGTATTCTACCCGGGATCTCCAGAACGATTTACCTTTGCAGATGC
>JAPKYE010000087.1 GCA_026394495.1 Methanobacteriota archaeon
TATAAAATCATACTCTTTTTCATGGCAAGACCAAGAAGTAGAATTGACATCACATGTCAAAATCCGAGATGTAAGTATTTTCTTGTAGATGCTGGAAAAGACATTTTGAAACGAGGAAAAAACACAGCCGGTCATCAACGATATTATTGTAATCATTGCAAAACCTGGTTCGTTGAGACAATGAATACACCCCTGTATCACAAACATCTTTCAAAGGAAAAGATCATCAATATCTGCAAACATCTAGTTGAAAAGAATGGTATCCGGAGTATTGAACGGATCACCGGTCATCACCGAGATACCATCAGCAGATTGCTTGAAGACATGGCGTGTCATGCAGAAATGATGAACGAGTTTCTTCTTAAAGACGTCAAACTCGGTCAGATTGAAATGGATGAACTGTGGTCGTTCATCAAAAAAAACAAAAGAAAGTTAACCCGAAAAGCCCAGAAGCAGATTGCGAAGGTGATGCATGGATCTACGCCAGCATAAAACGGCAATCCTATCTGCTTATTTCCTATGCGGTAGGAAAATGGACACAACAAACCTGCGATGAGATGATCGAGAAACTATTTCACCGAGTCCAACTTCCCCATCCGGGAAACAAAATACAGATTTTCTCAGATGGAAACGATGACTATACCTACGTCCTCCCAAAATATTATCCCGAGACATGTATGGATTATGGACAACTCATCAAAATCAGAGAAGGCGGAAAAGTAATAAACAAAATACGCAAGATAATCTATGGATCTCCATCAGTAGATGATATAGAAACCACCGATATAGAGAACTTCAACGGCATTCTACGAGAAAGAGTTGGTCGACTAGTAAGAAAAACCAAATGTCATTCGAAGAAAAAACATCCACTAAGCAATGCTTTAGAACTCATTCAATTCCATTGGAATTTCATGGATCCACTTCACGACAATCAAACACCAGGTATGCTCGAATCCCTTTCAGATCACATCTGGTCATGGGATGATTTTTTTGTGTTTAATTATGCGCTATAAATTAGGACAATACCAGAATTTTTAATGTCAATTAGTGCAGGGGAAGGGATTTGAACGCCAAAATACCAGCTAAATAATTATTAGAAAATAAATAACTGTATATTCGATTGTTTACTTTATCCCCAAAGGTATCAAAAAAACAATTAATCCTATAAAAATTAGAAACAAACCTGCAATACTTGTAAACGAAGGCATTGTTACTATCAGAAAATATAGACCAACTACCATACAAAACAAACCTAATGAATGTATGAATATCTTAACAAAAATATTTTTACATAATTCTCTTATTTTATTATATATTACTGCTTCGAACCACGCTATAAAACCTTTTGTCCCAACAACCATCGTATAAAAAATATCATTTTTTACTTTATTTAAGTTACTGCTCAACTAAATTGATAAAATGAAGCTGTTTTAAAATTAATGCAGGGGACGAGATTTGAACTCGCGGACCACTAAGGACAAGACCCTGAATCTTGCGCCGTTGACCAAGCTTGGCTACCCCTGCAATATAATTTGGTTTATTCACTCGTTGTTCTTGTAGTTTGTCGTCGATAACAAGACACATACTTTAAATATTTCTTCTTCAATCCATGCCTCCGACTAAATAGCATGGCCTGAGTAGTGTAGTCTGGCAACATATGGGACTGTGGATCCTTTGTGCCGGGTTCAAATCCCGGCTCGGGCCCTGTACTACTAATTAGTATTTTTGTTTAACGGAAGAAAAATATAATTTTTACTGTAACATTAACGCTCAAATCCTAAGTGGGCTTTGAACTCTAGTTCGGTGCCCCCTCCAGCGGCCATCTGAACAG
>JAPKYE010000013.1 GCA_026394495.1 Methanobacteriota archaeon
ACCATCATCTGAAGAATTATCTGATCCTACGAAACGGATATCAGCTTCGCTTGGGTGAACAACACTATATGAAAACGATACTTTGGTTGTCGCATATTGTGTAGCCATAACGGTACTCAATACTACTAAAAGCACCCCTAATAACGTCAAACGTCTTTCTATCTTCATCCCATCCACATCCCTTTTTATTTTATCCCAGTTTAAGACATAGAATGAAAATACCCATATATAAAAGTATTTGTTTTTGATGAATGTACAGATATAACCTCAATGTTTCTTCAGATATGTTACTTCCGTAAAACAAGACTCCTATTGATCATATGTTTTTTATGATTTTATAGATTCTTTGATTATTCGTTCGTTTTACCAAAAAAAGAAGAAAAAAACGAACCTGGTTTTTAAATCAAAGAAATCGTATTAATTATTCCCAGGTACATAGGGGACAAAAGCAGGATCCCCATACAAGGTATATTCCTGAAATGACATATATTTGTTGTCAAGACGAGTATCTAAACCTGATGCGCCTTCTTGAGCAGTCTTTTGAAACAGTTGGGCATCTATATCCTGAAATCCGGTTATGACGAGCGGCGGTGACCACCAGACTTTCCATGATACATCAGACGGAAGATAATCGTTTCGTGCTTTCCTGAATGCTTCTCCGATGCTCAGGTCATTGTTTTCTTTGAGATTACCGCAGATATCTTCATAGATTTTGAATCCAAAATGCATATCCGGGTAATTACCTTTCGTTGCATCACGATTTGCTTTCAGGTAACGCAATAGGGTCTGTCCCGGAAAATCGTATTTTGTTTGTTTTGGTTCAAGGTACCCGCCAGCGATATTTGAGCTTGTTGTTGAAGCAATCACACAGTTTGCTCCTGAGTGAAGATACGCTTGTGTGATGACTTGTTTGGGGTACATACCATCAAGTTTCCCGCAGATGCAGCTTTCAATGAAGAGAAACGATGGTCCAAGGTCCATGTTTTCTACGTTTCGTGTGCTGTAATATCCATGGTCGCTGAGGGATAAACCTGGTCCATATCCCATGATTGTCGCGATTTTTGAAAGGATTTTTGGAAGAATCCCGTTGGGGAGTCCAAGCCCGAGTTTATACATGCCGACATCCCCCATACCAAACATATGTTGGTTTCCATGGGCGTTGGCAAGGATAAAGTTGCTGTTTTCTTGTAGTTCTTTACCGTTTACCACATCTGTTCCTACCTCGTTTTTCAGTTGTCGTTCTGAAAGAAGAAGCATGTTCAGCAGATTTGCTTTTTTGAGTTTCGTAATAGCATCGTTGCTGAATCCTTGATACGCGGCTTTGTTTTCTCGTACATATTCTGTGGTGAAGCCGAGGGGTTCTAACACGGTTTTCTGTAGTGTTAAACCATTGAGATACGATGCACCTGTTTCCATCTTCATGGGTTCGCCTCGGCGGATTAAATTAAGTATTTCACCAAAAATCTTATAGCGAAGGAATGGTTTTTGAAAATCGTTTCCTCCACCCATCTGAATGACTGCGTTGTTTTTCCATTCTCCCATATTATCAATGATATCGTTGTAGAAGACGGTTCGTGCGATGAGTGCGCTTGCATCCTGTGCATCCCAGCCAGTGATCCGTCCGACGATGTTCTCCTGAAATGGATATTCGGTATAGAGATCGGGTGCTTGACTGGTCCAATCCCCTGGGTTCGGATCGATGTTTCCGTAGATGACATCACTGGGGACACCTCCACCAAAATAATAAGAGACATCCTCGATAGGGAAAATAGGATCGATGGAGCTATCATATATTAGCTGTGGAAGCATCGTTCCATCGCCAACAAGTGTAACGTACAGCGGGGTTTTTTCATAGTATTTCTGGAGGTTTTCGATATCGCGCTCTTTTTCTAAAGAAATGCCAGCAAGATTAGCGAGTAATTGATTAATCTCATCATGGATTTTAAAAACATGATCATTGAATGCACCAGTGAGTACCGGGTTTCTGCATGGTGAAAAGAAACCGGGAGATGGTTTTCCCATATAAAGGACATCATCGTCTGCAGCGTAGGCAAAAGTTGGTTTTCCAAATACGATTCCTTTGTGGTATGCGGTGAGATATGGTGCAAGGCTGGATAGATCATTCATCATTGGATAAAGGGGATCACTGAGTTTTTCAACGATTATTTCTGCTTTTACATCGCCTTCGTTACTTGCAAGCCAGCTTGGGTTAGCAGTCACTTGATATTCGATGCCTCCACGGTCGTATAGCACGGTTTCGCTGTAGGTAACATCTTCGACGATATGTCCTTGGGCATCTCGTACGGGGATGCCTCCGGCATTGGTTCCTCCGGCATATACCTCAAAGCTTTCTAGCCCTGAGGGGGCATTTGGGATTTGTCCAGGGACTGGACCGCAAGCAAAATTGACGGTATCTCCAAGTTCATCGACGTTTTCTACATTGAGGTTGATTCCTTTGAATTTGACAAGCGCGTATTTGTAATCTTTTGGGATCGTGAATGTTCCGACGACATTATCCTGTTTTTTAAATGATTTTAACAGTTCGGTGGATGCTTTTGTCGTCATTTTTTTAGGTCCTAAAACATATTTTTCGCTTGCTAACACCTCTGGAGGCCATGCATCACTAGGATTGGTTATTGTAATATAATTGACTGAACCGAATTTTTCTCGCACCAAGGTGGTGGTTGCATTGACAATCTGGTCAACGGAGGTTAACGTAAGGGTTGTTCCGTATCCGCTGAGCGTGTCGCCACATACGATTGTTTTGGTAACGCCAAGATCTGTGAAAAGCTGCCTAATAGAAGTATCTATATCGTTTGTGACAATAACTGGGATGCTCAGATACGAAGCAATCGGAGCACCTAGTACTCCAAGATTGTATCCTTCTTCGGTTTGCGGGATAAGAAGAACAGCATCACTATGGGTCCAATAGGTTTTTGCGATCTCTATAGACCATTCTTTTGGGGATTTTGATGAGTCAAGATATAAGTAGTTATCGCGAGGGATTTCATCCATTGTACGGATAATCGCACGAGAAGGACTACTAAAATTAGAAACATACAAAGGTATAATCTGTTGGTTTTTTTCGCTGTTATAGTGGACTGCAAGAGGTGTGGCGATTAGTGCATAGAATGGGGATTGATCAGATACGACAACTCCTGCAGGGATCTGGGTAAGTGTTCCGTAACTATTGAAAAAATCGTTCATTTCAAGAGATTGTGATTTGAGTGATTCTGGGACCCATGTGTAGACTCCTAATACGGTGATGAGAATGACAATGATTCCTACGGCGATGATGATTTTATCGTTTTTTCTCATAATGTGTCCCCGAAACTGTAAACAAACGTTTTTCAGATGTATTACTAGTATATTCTCATTTTTCTATATAATACTTTCTATTATTATAAAGAATTTCATATAGAACACAACCATATTCTTTGAATGAGTGCCTCACCTATTTTACTTCGAATGCATTGATAAAAAGAAAGGCATATGTTTAAGAATGGAATTGTGCATTACCGAAGACAGATTCCAGAACATATGGAGAAGAAACCCATGGCAGAAAATGAACTACCCCCACAACTTCAGGATCAGATAAACAGATTACAGCAATTAAGATCTCAAGTGCAGATGATTGTTCAACAGCGACAACAAATCGAATTGAAACTCCGAGAAATCGATGAAGCCTTAGAAGAATTAGAAAAAACTGATGAAAAAACCCCGATTTACAAAAGCGTCGGTGTAGTACTGATAAAAACAAAAGGAAAAAGCGAGATACAAAGCGAATTGAAAACAGACAAGGAATCCTTGGGATTGCGTAAAACTACATTGGATAAACAAGAAGGAAGAAGTCGAGAAAAACTCAATGAGATGCAAAGTAAAGTACAAAACGCGTTAAGTGGGTCCCATAAGTCGGATGTTTCTGAATGAAACAAAAAATCATTTCTCTTAAAGGAATTTCAATAACTCGTTTACTCAGTATTATTCTCCTCATTATTGGATTAGTTCTACTTGTAAGATTTCTCCTGTTTCAGTTGTTTTCCATATTCTTGATTCAATCACAGATGATTCTTGCGTTTTCTATTCTTTTTTTCGGTGGCGCTGGCATCCTATATTTTTTTCACACTCAATTTGCAAAACTTGCACAGATTGCAAAAGAAGTTGAGAACGGCAATTACGATTCCTCCGACTGTGAGGATTCGGTTGAAGAGACACAGTCATTAGAAAAAATAATAGACTAGGTTCCAAAGCGCCTTCGTCTATTTTGATACGTTTGTATAGCTTTTAAAAAATCTCTTTTCTGAAGAGCAGGCCAGTATACATCTGAGAAATATAATTCAGAGTATGCAAGTTGCCATAAAAGAAAATTCGAGATACGTTCTTCCCCAGATGTTCTTAGGATGAGATCGGGATCTGGCAGCCCGTTTGTGTACAGGTACGATGACATCGTTGATTCTGAGATGTCTTGAATTGTGAGGCGGTTTTCTTTCACATCGTTTGCAATACGCTGAATCGCATGCAGGATCTCTTCACGTCCACCGTACGCTAATGCGATGTTAAATGAATACTTCGTATAATCTTTTGTCAAATCCATGATTTCCTGTGCAGATTGTTGAATATCCCGTGGAAGGGTCTCCAGATGCCCAAGTATTCGTATGCGTACGTTATTCTTATGGATACGCGAGTCGTTTTTTGCTTTATCCAACTCTTCTTTACAAAGCGTCATCAGTGTTTGTATCTCTTTTGTGCTTCTTGAGAAGTTTTCTGTGGAAAACGCATATACGGTTAGTACTTCTATCTTTAGTTCAAAGCACCATTCAAGGACGTCTTCGAGTTTTTCTTTACCAAATATATGTCCTACTTCTGGCGAGAGCGCTAAATTTTGTGCAAAACGACGGTTTCCATCCATGATGATGGCAACATGTTTTGGTACCGGGTGTTGAAGGACCTCTTCTTTAAGCTTGTAGTCTCTGAATTCTCGTAGTTTTTTTGAGAGATGCCGGTAAAGACTAGATTGGAATAGAGTCGCACCCATTTTTCTTGCGATGTTGCTGTCTATCGCATATTTTTCTAATTCGTTGATTTTTTTCTCAGCAAGTGTTCGCAACGGCGGTTTTTTGGTTTTTACGATAGACATTCCTCTTTTTGTCAATATAAACGAGCTGGTATTTTTTGTTTGTGTTGTCAAAAATATGCTTCTGGACCTCAGGAGATGGTTTTAAATAATACATTGATATTTCGCTTTCCTACGTTTAAAAGGGTGATACTCTGGGAAACATTAGACAAACTGTAATAAAAAAAGCTGCGATAGAATTAGTGAAACGATTTCCGGATCAATTTGTATCTGACGATTTTCAACATAACAAAAAAAAGGTCGATGAATTAGCCGAGGTCAGCAGTAAACTTTTACGAAATAGAATCGCAGGGTACGTGACTCGATATCTGGTATCTCAGAAGAAAGGACGACTGAGACGACCCATTTCTGAGTAACAGCCCAATATTTATTTTCAGGAGGCGATTGTCTCGCTGGGTGAAATGAATCGAGACACTTAAGCGCGCTCTTGCTGATTTGCATAAGGGAAAATTTGTATTAATTTATGATAACGAGAAACGGGAAGGAGAAACCGATCTTGTTATTGCCTCTCAATTTGTAGGTTGGGAATCGATAAAACAATTACGCAAGGACGGTGGAGGGCTTATTTTTCTTATGATCTCACATCGGGTTGCTGATCATTTTCAACTTCCATTCCTTGCAGATGTGTTTTCAGAGACAAGTAGAATATTCCCAGTGTTTAAAGCTCTTATTCCTAATGATATTCCGTATGATACTAAATCATCGTTTTCGCTTGCTATGAACCATCGAAAAACATTCACAGGGATCACTGATATTGATCGAAGTATGACGATGAAGAAATTCGCTGAACTCATTCAACATACTGAGAAAATGGATAGTACCGCCGCAATGAAAGCGTTCGGCGTTGAGTTCAGATCACCCGGGCATGTCCCAATCTGTGTTGCTTCAAAAAATCTATTAAATGAGCGAAGCGGTCATACTGAGCTTGTGGTTGCTCTCTTACAGATGGCGGGTCTCCTTCCTGCAGGTAGTGGTTGTGAAATGATGGGGGAAAACGGCAAAGCGCTCTCCAAAAATGAGGCGATTGCATATGCGCAACAACATGATCTTGTTTTTATAGAGGGAAAAGAAATCATCAATGCGTGGAAGTTATGGTCAAAGTAATGGCAACCGGGACATTTGATTTGCTTCATCTTGGACATATTTATTATTTGAAAGAAGCAAAGAAACTAGGGGATACGTTGGTTGTGGTTGTCGCTACAGATATTACTGTTAGAAAATTGAAACATGAGCCAGTAACACCCCAAGAGATAAGATTGAAAATCATTCAAGAATTAAAGGTCGTTGATGAGGCGTATCTTGGAAATGAACAGGATATATATGCCATTGTTGAAGAGATTAAACCTGATGTGATTGCGTTGGGATTTGATCAGATACATGATGAAAGATCTATACAAAAAGAGTTAAAGAAGAGAAACATCCATGTAAAAGTCGTTCGAGTCCCTAAATTTGAGGGTGGAGAAGATCTTGATGGAACCCGCAGGATCATCGGCAGGATCATTACGGCATATGAATTTCAGAAACAAATAGAGAGATTAGAAGGCGATGAAAAAGATAGGAATAGCTGATACCACATTTGCACGGTGTGATATGGGACATGCAGCGATTGATGAATTGAAATCAACTGTCACTGGTTTTAAAATTATGAGATACACGGTTCCAGGGATTAAAGATCTTCCTGTCGCCTGCAAAAAACTTTTTGAGGAGCAAGAGTGTGATATCGTCATCGCTCTTGGTATGCCTGGTGCGATGCCGATTGATAAGCAATGTGCCCATGAGGCGAGCATGGGGCTTATTTCGGTTCAAATCCTTTGTAGCAAACATATAATCGAAGTGTTTGTCCATGAGGATGAAGCAAAAAACGAATCTGAACTTTCATGGCTTGCTGAGAGACGGACTAGAGAACATGCTCGTAACGTAATTGATTTATTGTTCAACCCGCAGAAACTTATTAAGAACGCAGGAAAAGGACTGCGGCAAGGTTTTGATGATGCGGGATCGTTGAAACAAAAATAAAACGGAGGAAAAAAGAAAATGGTAAAAGAAACGATCAGAATAGGCGCGGTTGTCGCCGAGTTTAACTACGACATCAACATGATGATGTTGGAGCGGGCTAAGGAACATGCGCAGTTTCTGGGGGCGGAGATCACGCAGACGATCAAGGTGCCTGGTGTGTTTGATATGCCGCTGCCTATCAAGAAACTCCTGGAACGCAAAGATATTGATGGTGTGGTCGCCTTGGGTGCGGTGATTGAGGGTGAGACAAAGCATGATGAACTGGTGATTCAACATACTGCACGTAAGATTACTGATCTTTCTGTTGATTATAATAAACCGGTTGGTCTTGGGATAACAGGTCCTGGGATGACAAGGCTTCAGGCGCAGGATCGTATTGAGAACGCAAAATCTGCGGTTGAAGCTGTAGTGAAACTGCATCGGCGGTTAAAACTGTAGGATGTGAATTGACCCAAAAAAATTATACAATGAGCCCTAATAAGAGACTAGGGTATTTCTTGTTTTGTTTTTTCTTGATATCTTTTTGTGATAAATCCGATGAGTGCTCCACCACCAAGAGCAACGAATAACAAGAGGGCTGCAGAAAACACGTTGTTCATGAACTCAGGGATGAAGACTAGTACGAGTCCAAGAGAAAACATCATCATTCCGGAAATGAGTTTAAGGAGTCGCCCTTGCCATTCTGATAGTTTACGACGTCCAAGGGTGATCACAAATACTGCAACAATGATAATCAAGGGGAGAACGTAGACGACGTTGTAGAAAAAGATGTAGATGATGTATTGAGGGAACGAAAGGTTATTCATAGTAAGAATCTTTGTGTATAACAAGGGGAATCCAAGGGTGCAAAACAATTCGTATGTATTCGCAAAGATAGCGAGAGCTATCGTACCAATGATCATTGTTGGGAGATACGATGCTTTTACGAGTTCTCTCATTCGTTGAAAAAGCTTTGGTTTTTTGTCTTCAGGGATGCTCAGTGATGGTCCTTTTTTGAAGAAGAAAAAATCTTTGATGTTGAGGCCGCCGAGGAAGAGAGCGATGATTCCTGCGATGATGGTTATGAATGTGATCTGTGCGGTGAGAAGGAAAATGCTGAGTAATGCGGTCATGAAAAGAAAATAGATGAATCCTGAGAAGAAAATGAAGATGCTGCCGATGAGAAACATTCTTTTTCGTGATTTTGCGTAGAGCAGCAGATTCAAAAGAAATAAAAGGATAAAAAAAGAACAGGGGTTGATGCTGTCGAGACCTCCAAGGATGATGGTGAGTAGCGGCAGGGACAACTCAGCTGTGTTGATGTCGCCCCAGGGGGTTATAATAATCAAAGGGTTTCTGTTGATGGTGACAAGTTGTTCGCTACCGGATTGGGTGATATCAAATGGATTCATGGCCGTGATCGTGTATCGCAAATCGTCTACATTGGTATCCAGCGTGATGGTGAGATCCCAGCTTCCATCCAGATTGTTTTGTAGTGGGATGTCGATACCGTTGAGAGCACCATGAACCCAGGTGACCGAAATATTAGTGATATTTTCTGGGTCTGATATTTTGACGATGAAGGTGTATTGTTCACCGGCAACAGCGGTTTTTTGGCTTTCATCGACAAAAGAGAGGTTTGGTTGCATATTTGCGAGATACCAATCAATGATATGGGTGAGTTTTTCTTTGGTTATCTGTTCTTTTGGTATTTTTGTTTGGTTGTTGATGACGATTGCAGGAACTTCAAGAAACCCGTAATTATTCCATTGATTCCAGTTTTCGAGAGTCCCTATTTCGAATCGTTCGATACTAATATTATTTTCATATTCTTCTTCTATCGCTTCAATAATGGGAGTTGTTTGCGCGCAGTTCGGACATCCGTCGCTATAAAAATATTCCATTCTTACCGGATTTTCCGCATTCACCAGTTGTACTGCACAGAGTATTGTGAAACAAAAAAGAATAACAATTCTTGAGGAATTACGCGGTAACATTCGTTTACTTGCCTCTTTGAAGGTTCTTAAGTATTTTTCTTCTCTATTTATAGTCTTTTATACTTGCGAATCATCTCCATAAAAATGTCTGTTTCAGATTTTTTTATTACTTTTTTTCACGCAATTTAAAAATCGATGGGAGATGAATTGTATACGATCCATCCCTGTTGATAATGACTGGTTCCTGCTCGAGTAACCCTTTCACATCAATTTTGTATGTTCCAGGGCGTTCAACACCTATAGTCTCAGGTGCATCCGAGTCTTCTTGCTCTTGTTTGAGTTGTTCCAGTCGAACTTTGCGATACTCCGCATCAAGCACCGTTAAGTTTTTTCGTTTTTCCGCATCGGTTTTCGTTGTCTCATGAAGGTGCTCAACCATTTTTCTGATTTCTTTGGGTTTTACCGTCACCCATTTCCCGGCTTTATCAAACAACTCTTGATCCTTTTCTTTGATGATATCAGTAATCTGCGACGTGATATCGTCCTTTATTAACTCTTTACTGATCCGATTCCGCTGCTGTTCATCTAACGGTTCTTTTGTGAAAAAAAAACGGTTCCCCTGGCAATCGGGGCACCCTTTCAACAGTTGCAACGATCCTTCATCAAATATCTTGCCACATTTTAGACACTGATGCGGCATTTATTTTGCTCCTTTCCCAGGGATGATCATTGTTTCAATTTTATCATTATCTTTTCGAACCGTTTTCAGCAAATGCGCAGGACCTATCACCGTCATCCGCGGTTTTCTCGTGATCCCAAACACGCGTTGTAAAAAATTGGTTTTTTCCTCGCTATATCCTTCCATTTCGATGCCAATAAAGGTATCCTGATCGATTTCTCGCATTGTATTTTCAATAAGCGATGCTTGCTCCACTGAAGTTAATCCCTGTTCAAGGACAAGTATTTTCCCGGTTTTTACTTCATCAAGAATAAATCGGAGTTTTTCTTTTGAGGTAAGATCATCTAACTTCTGACGGGAGATAAGGGTAAAAGCAATTCCTTTTTCTTTTGGCGTCATAGTTTCTGATCACCTTTTTTTGTGTCGTTTCTTCCCGAATTCTTTCACCATCATGCTGTACAGATTTTCTGTATTATATCCAGTTAATGCACTGATGGGGACGACCGGGTGTTGAGGAAACGCAGATTTCAATGTTGCGGGGCTTGCATCTTCTGCATCGATTTTGTTTGCGGCGATAAGAATTGGTAAATTCCGCGCCTCTAAATTCCCTATGATTGTAACATTTACTTGTGTGAATGGGTCTTGTGTTGCATCCATTACTAAAACGACGCCATCTATATCTTCAAGCCATCGGATCGATTCAATGACTCCTTCTGTTGCTTCTTTTGCACGTGATCGTGATTCATCTTTGTTGAGTCCGTACGTGTTCATAAATTCCTTATAATCTATCTTCGTCGCAATACCTGGAGTATCTACGATATCCATCATAAGGGATGAATGACCGTTTTCTACCTTCACATTTCGTTTCCATGTTGCCCGTCTCGTTTCATGCGGGATTTCAGATACAGTCCCCATAATGTCGCCGGTCCAATCCCGTAAAATTCGGTTTGCAAGTGTTGTTTTTCCGACGTTCGGTGGACCGTAAATCCCAATTTTAGCGTGTTTTTTTCCAAAAATTTTCTGAACCATTTCAGAGAAACGACTAAGTCTTAATTTGGCGAATACACCCATCCCATTTGTCCTCCTTGGAACACTTAAATCTCAAACAATAGTATCGACCGGGTAGTTTATTAATGTAATGGACTAAAATAAAGGGACACCACTCATATATTTTTTTGAAAAAGGAGATAAAAAATATAACGTTTTTTCTTCTCAGCAGGTATTGTTTGTTACAATTATACACAAATAAGACATTATCAGAATTCATATTGAGGAGATACACGTTTAACCTCAATATTTTTTATTGCATATCTACAATACGTTTTTTTCTTGAGCTGCTAAAATAATAACACTTAAATATCAACAGCTCTATTCTCGTTACTGTTAAATTAATTCGGGAGGCATGAGAGTGGTTAGAGAAGATGATATAGAAACAACAGCAAAGGTTGGGCATGCCAGCAATCTTATGGAAAGATTACAGCAGGCTTCAAATGAAATCAGCACGATTAAAAACTCGTTTTCGAAGAGTATGGATGATCTGGAGAAGATCCAGAGTGTGTTGAGTCTTGATGGCATCAACAAATTTAATGACATGCTCCAAGAATTCGAACACCGTCTTTCTGATTCTGAACGTAAACGGGAAGAGGCATCACAAGGAGCACGACGATACAGCGAAGAGCTTGAAAAAGAAAAAGAACGTCTGATGAAACTCTGGGACGCATATAAAACCCAAGAAGAAGAACTGTCATCTCAAGAGAGAAAAGCCGGGGAATTCGAAGATAACCTCAGAGAAATAGAACAGTCGAAGATGCAACTCGAAAAAGATCTTACCGCACGAGTTAATACATTGACAAAGAGATTAGAAGAAACTGAAATATACTCGCGGCAAGCTGAAGAGCTACGACAAAAAGTGCAGAAATTCGATGAAGTGCATGCTCATTTAGAACAAAACATCCGTGGGTTACGTGAAGAACTTCATTCTAAAGATGAGATAATTAAATCCTTGAACAGCCAAATTGATGTGTTGAAAGGAAATGAGCAATTCGCAGAATTTAAAACGAAATTTGAGGATGTCTCTCAAGAGTACGAAAAAGAGAAAGAACGACTCACGAAATTATTCAGGTTATACGAAGAGACTGAAGCTGAAAGCAACATCGTCAAAAAAGAGCTGAAGGAATGGCAGGATTGGTTCGGCGCAAACGAAGAACTCTTCAATAGGTTGTTTTCCTCGGCGGAACATCTTAGAAAACAGGTAACAACGGTATCATCTTCTGCTTCGATGCAAACACCAGCAGAAAGTGTTGCGGAAGAGACAGACTCAGATACAGAGCATAAACAAAAAACAACGAAGAGATTACGCTTCAGGAAATAATCTCTCTTTTTTTTTATTTTTTTATTCTATTTTTATTGTACTTATTCCATTTTCATCTTCAAGAACTGTAATTGTATGTTCTATGAAATTTTTCACATCATCGATATGTGTGATGAGAAACAGTTGTCTGAATTTTGATGATAAACCATGTAATGCACTTATGATGTTTTGTCGTCTGATTGTATCCTGCGATCCTAAGATCTCATCAAGGATAATGAAATTAAATGCACCCCCCGCCCGCTCAGTAATCACTTCAGATATTGCTAATCGTAGGCAAAGGTTTGCAAGATCCTCTTCACCGCCCGAGAAACGTTCGATCTCATACGATGTGCCATTATCGGAAATCAACAGATTATATTCCTCATCGAGTTCGACATCATGGTATTTTCCGTCAGTCAGTCGCTCAAAAAAATCAGATGCATATGAAGACAGCGTAGGTCGTATTCGTGCAATCAAATGGGTACGAAACGAGTTCATCACATCATTCAGTACAGCGAGATGTTGTAAGGATTGCTGTTCTCCAAATATACGTTTTTTCTGTTCTTCATATTCTTTGATCATTTTTTGTAAATACTCGATCTTCTGGCGTATAAGTTTATGTTCGCCCTCTTGTTGTTCTCGTTCAAGTTTGGTTCGGGACAATTGTTCCTTTTTTTCTGCATGCAACTGAAGAGCTGATTGATACTGTTTGTATGATTCATCAATCTGTTTTTTTACGGTTTGGTATTCTTTAGGATCAAAGATGACAAATTTCACGCATTGGAATTGTTTTTCTTTTTGTTCTCTCTCGGTTTTTTCTCGTTTTAGCTCCGCAATCATATTCCGCATGGTTATCTCGATTTTTTCTTTCTCCCGCAGTTGACCATTCAAGAAATCACGTTTCTTCAATATTGCTTTTTTTTCACGTATAACTTTTTCATGTTGTTCCAGTTCTGTTTTCAACATCGCAGAATACTCAACGTTATTTTTCAATTTCTTTTGTATGTCCTCCTCAAAAATGCGAACAAGTGTATGATATTGTGTTCCAAGTACGCGTTGACATGTTGGGCATTCTGCATCAGAGCCCATCTGCAGTATCTTCTTCTTTTTTGTTTCGATTTCCCGTATCTCTTTTTGTTTTCCGTCGATTACTGTTTTTTTCTGTTCGATAGTTTTCACAAGATTCTCTATGATTTCATCAATGCTCTTTAGTTTTTGTTCCACATTGTTGATATCAGCTTCAAGATGGTTGAATGTTGTTGTTTTCTCCTTTTGTTTTTCTACAATTCGTTGTCGTCCATCGATCTGCAACTGTAACCGTTCAACGTCTTTTTCCAGCTGAGTACGTTTCTCAGAAAGTGTCTTCTTCTCATTTATTGTTTCCATTTCGCGTCGTGCATCCTCATACTTCTTTTTCTGTGAGAGAACAGCTTTTTCCTCATGGTTCACCTCTTTAATGAGAAAGGAAATTTGTTCCTGTAGCTGTTTCAATATACCCTGCGTGTTTTCTTGTTTTTGTTCTTGTTTTTTTTGTTCAGTGGTACAGAGTTCAATTTTGTCGTTTCCTTTTTCATCAAATAGACCACTTTGAAGTTTTTCTACGATGTTTTCCTTGTTTTTTTTATCTGCTCGAATCTCCTTGATTACATCATCGAGTGCATCAATTCCAAGCATCCGTAGTATTAATGGTCGTCGTTCACTCGCATTCATTGTTGATAACACGTTCAATTCTTTTTGTTTGGCGTAAATAGAGGTGAAAAATGATTTATAATCCATGCCTAGCTTCCGCTGAATATATGTGTTTACTGCCTCCACACTGTTCACTGCTAGTTTTCCATTTACTAGTACCGTTGCAGATGGCGAAAGGCTTTTTCCGGTTATCTCCCGAACAACTCGATAGGTTTCATCGTCGAATATGAATTCCAGTTCAACTCGGCAAGGATCGGAAAATTCAGCGCCTTCTCGTTTTATCTGATCTGTCGATGTTCTTGCTGCAACTGATCCGTACAATACCCAGGCAATCGCTTCAAAAATCGTAGATTTTCCAGCCCCGTTCAGACCTACGACACCGATGAGTCCATCAGGAAATTCAATTTCTACTTGTTTGAATTTCCTAAAGTTGTTCAATGTAAGTGTTTTCAATATCATGGGTGTCCTTCTCGTTTCTCACGTTTTTCAATGTAATCGGCACCAAGTTTAAGGATAGTGTTTTTGTTTGGTATCTGCTGCGTGCCAAGAAACAACTCAAACTCATGGATGAGCGATCCGATCTTTGTTGATCCTGAAAGCGGTATATTTTCTTCTTGGTCCATTGTTGTTTTGAGTTCGTAATGGATTGCTCCTTTGCTGAGTTCTCGTATGAGGCGATAATCGATTCCTCTGAAAATGTGAGACGGGATGTGATTGAGGAACAACCGGAATATCTTTTCTTGCGGTTCAATAACCTTGATTGTTTTTTTTATCCTATTCATCACATCATCAAGTGAAAGATCTGCGCAGTCAATCGGTGGTGCATCAATCATTGGTCTGGTTTTCAGCGGTATAAAATTGGGATGTAGTGTTTTTGTTCCATTAAGTTCAATGAATCCTTTCTCTTCATTCGCATCTGCAAAGGTAAATCGCTCTGGAGACCCCGGGTAGAATACGTTGTCAAGAACCTTGGTATATTTGTGATAGTGGCCCAATGCAATATAATCAA
>JAPKYE010000080.1 GCA_026394495.1 Methanobacteriota archaeon
GAGTTCTTCTGGCGAGACCCCTATAAAAACGAGGTCGATGCAATCATATTACATGACCAAAAACCATCTCCGATTGAGATCAAATATGGAAAAATTGAGACAAAGGGGTTAGTAAAATTTATGAAAAAATTCCACATAAAAGATGGATGTATCATATCTTTGAACCAGGAAAACTCTCTTGATATTGATGGGAAAAAAATACAAATAATTCCGGCATATAAATTCGTATTACAATAATGTCCATAAAACACTTTTCATGAACTTCATGATGGATATACTATTGCAATTGATACTGATAATAAGATTGTCGAGATACTGAAATAAAGGATCGTTTTTTTTTTGTTTAGAAAAAAGACCTAAAATATTTCTATTAAAACTTTTTATATGGTATTTATTAAGTGAAAGAATCTGTCTGCAAGTTTTTGTTTAGCAAGTTTTTCCATTAATAAAAATAGCTTAGCCTACATCATCAATACATAGGGGGAAAAAATAAATTCAACCTCAAAGAATGTTTTGCCAGAAAGATCAGTTTTTTCCATCGCACAAATAGGTAAAAAATAGGAAAAAAATGTTTCCCTTCGTTGTAGTAACTATTTCATATTCCTAACAAGAAAACCCATGCTGGAATACAGTCCACTTGTACACCGTTGAACTTTCGCACCTCTAATGTTTCTTTCGTCACTATGATTGCTCGGTATACATTAAATTTTTTACAAAACTTAATGATTGATTTACAATCAGAATCCGTGATTTGCGCTTGATATTTAACTTCAATAGGAATCAACATTTTTCCTTTTACAACAATGTCGACTTCGTCTTTCTGTGGTGTTCGCCAGAAGAAAATCCTATCATATTTGTACAAGAGAGCAACGGCAATCAATGATTCAACGTACTTCCCAAGAATCTCCGTATGCAGCAAAACATCTCGTCCATATGCTTCCATGGCAATTGCGATACTCGGTAAAGCAAGATGCATTTTTTTGCTTGTTCGTAATTGCTTCCCGATACTCGGTGTGTAATTGTAGATGATGTGAATGATGAATGCTCGTTTGAGGTATTCGACATAGTTGCTCACTGTTTCTTTGTTAATGCCAAGAATAGATCCGAGCGTATCAAGTACAAGTATCCCTGAGGTTTCTCGCGATACATATTCGACAATTCCTCGGAGAGCCATCGTGTTTTTAACCGGGAATTCTTCAGGGATATCTTTTAATAATATCCGATCAATCACGGAATTACGAATATATTTTTGTATGATTACTTCATCTGTTTCTTTTGAAAGCTCTGGGAATCCACCTTTATAGAGATATTCGCTGAACAATGCGGTGAGTTTTTCTTTCAGGTATAGATTTGTCTGATAGAGTGTATGATACTGAGCATATTCCAATTTTACATCATGCGGTTTCACCGCTACGCTGTTCATTTCTAGAAATTCTTCAAAAGATAGAGGCGCAACATACACATCGAAAATCCTACCTGCAAGGCTTTCCACACTTTTGGTTATTTGTAGACTCGCAGAACCTGAGACGACAAATTTAATGTCAGGATATCGGTCATAGAATCGTTTAATGGTTTCTTCCCATCCTTTCACCTTTTGGATTTCATCAAGAAAGATGAATTTTGGTTGGGGAGTCGCAATTGTTTCTAAAAAATGATACAAGATGTCTTCGAGTACTGTTGCGGTTCCCCATTGCTCTTCAAAGGTAAAAAACAAAATATCCTTCGTATTGCTTGCGGAGAGTTGATGATTGATGAGTTGTTTCATTAGAATTGTTTTTCCCACGCGTCGGAGACCAATGATTGCAAGGATTTGTTTTGTTTTAAGATACTTTAGAAGCTGGGAAAATATGGTTCTTTTAAAGGGTGGGGATGTTTCTTTTTTTTCATACCACCAGGGGTTACTTTTTTGTATTTCTCTTAAGAGTCGTTCATCCATACATATAGGATAGTAGCATTTTTCTTAAATATTTATCGGTTTATAACCGGCTAAATATTATATACTTTGGTGGTTATCATTGGTGTTTAAAGTAATATAAACAAGAATTAATGAACAGAATGCGCGTTTGAAGGAAACAGATATTTTCTAATTTGCCGAGATGTAGTTGTATGAATCTATAGATGATATTTTTTCCATTTTTTTTTTATCATCCTCTGAAAACCAGGTATTTTTCACCCTCAAAGAATGATTTGCCAGAAAGATCAGTTTTTTCCATCGCACAAATAGGTAAAAAATAGGAAAACTCATATAGTATGTAACGGATATCGGAGATATTCTTGGGGAGATAAGACCAGTTGGGACAATAATGAGCCGGAGTAATAAAGAATCTCTTATAGAATCACACCAGAATCCGATCATACGGAAAACTACACCATTACAAAATATTCCTTTGGACATAAAGGAAAATGCGATAGCATCATCCATCAACGGTATGGCTTTTACTGATCTTGATGGAAACATAACCTACGTCAACCAATCTTTTCTCAATCTGTGGGGATATCGAACTGATGATGAAATTCTTGGAAAACCACTCGTGAAATTCTGGCAGAAAAAAGGAAAAACCGCTGATACCATCGATACTGTAATGAAAAAAGGCGGATGGATGGGAGAGCTCATCGCAGAGAAAAAAAATGGTGAACCGCTCTCAGTAGAGATTTCTTTTAGTCTTGTACAAGATAAAAATAGAATGCCGCTTTGCCTTATGGCATCTCTTGTCGATATCACCAAACAGAAGAAAGCTACTGAAGAGATCCTGTATACAAAAAATTTTCTTCAGAATATCATCAACAGTGCCTCAGAGGTCATTATCTCATTTGATAAACAAAATATCATTACTGCCTGGAACAAAACCGCAGAATACATCACCGGATATAACGACCATGAGATGCTTGGAAAAAACATCTTGACCGTATCATTATTTGAGGATCAGGTTGACCTGCAAGAATGCATACACAATATAACAGAGGGTCGTCCATGGAAACTCGATGATTTGGTCATTAGAACAAAACACGGTTCAACAAAAGTACTCAAACCATCGTGTTCCATTATTCAAACAGGAACTGACCGACTTGCAGGTATTCTCCTTATTGCACGAGACATCACCTATGAGTTAGGTCTACAGGGAAAACTCGTGAACGGTGGAAGTTACCTACTCGCAGCAAAAGAAACCACTGATTCAAACGATTTTTTTAATGATCTCATGAAATCAGGATACTTGGGATTGTATATAACCCGGGGAAACCCAGAAAAACTAAGAAACGTTTTCTCAGAAAACGTTTCGATTATGGTATTAAATCCATCCCCCCTTGAAGAGTTTAGAAATATTGTTACGCTAGAAGACTTAACTACTGCAGTTAGAAAGTTTAGTAAAAATCAAATAAAATCTATTATCTATATCGATCGTATCGATTATCTCATCAGCTGCTTTACCTTTGAAAAATTTGTTGAAACCCTCTATCGGCTCACTAGTATTACCGCACAGAATAACGCTCTCCTTCTTATCGGTGTCAACCCTGATCTTCTGGATGCTCGACAGCTTGCATTCCTCAAAGCTGAGCTTTCGGAACTTCCCCATCAAGAAATCATTGATATGGATATTGACGAGGATGCCTTTAGCATCCTTCAATTTATATTTGATCAGAACCAACGTAACCTCCTTATCCCATTTAAGAAAATAAGCAAACAATTCTCCATTGTAAAATCCACGACCGCGAAACGATTACGATCACTCCAAGATAAAGAATTAATTTTCATAAAAAAACAAGGTCGGTTAAAAATAGTATCAATTACAGACCGCGGTAAAACATTTGTTACCAAACGATGCGTTACATAGCCCTATTTTTACCCTTTTTAGTAATCGTTTTTCCCCTATTTATAAATAGCATGAATCAAATTCAATGGTCAAATATACAGTTTGGAGATGGAGAGAAAGGGATGGCTCTACGACTGGAAAAGATACTCCTTTAAAGAGTGCTGGGTGTCTTATCTTTTTGTACGATCTGTTCCAACTCACAACTCAATATCCAAAATCATGAGTCTGGCAGAGACAAAAAATAATCTGTAGGATGGAAGGTTCCAAATGCATTTCATCAAACACACCCCCTCTGCCCGGCTTATATTTTCTTTCCATCAAACAATAAAAAAAAGTATGAGTCTGAAATAAAAAAAATGAGAAGGTGAAAATAGGATGGGTAAAACAAAATCAAGTATTAATAACGAAGAAAATTGGAATGGAAAAAAAGCAGGTGCTTCAGAAGAATTAAACGAATATAAAGAGTTCGCTCGAAAAATCAACACCGTGATATCCGGCATTGCACAAGGTACTCTCAATGTGAAGGTTGAGGGTGACTATACTGGTGAGCTGAAATCCATAAAGGACAATGTGAACGGAACAGTAGATGTTTTACAGCTCCTCATAAAAGAAGCAAACATGCTGCATACTGCGGCGGTTGACGGTAAACTAGATACAAGAGCAAATGCAAATCAATTCAAAGGAGATTTCAAAGAATTTGTTACTGGCGTCAATGGTATACTTGATGCCGTTATTGGTCCGCTCAATGTGGCTGCTGATTATGTTGAACGGATTTCCAAAGGAGACATACCAGAGAAAATATCAAAAGATTACAAAGGGGATTTCAATGATATAAAGAATAATCTCAACAAATGTATTGAGTCGGTGAACGGATTAATTGCGGAAGCAGGACTGCTTTCCAAGGCCGCTGTTGAAGGACGACTTGAGACCAGAGGCGACCCCGCTAAGTTTGGTGGAAAATGGGCAGATATCGTCAAAGGCGTCAATGTAACACTTGATGCGGTCATAGGGCCTTTGAATGTTGCAGCTGAATATGTTGATAGAATTTCAAAGGGGGATATTCCTCAGAAGATCACTGATAAATACAATGGTGATTTCAACGAAATAAAAAATAATTTAAATGTATGTATCGACGCATTACATGCGTTGGTTACAGATGCAGGTATTCTTTCCAAAGCAGCGGCAGAAGGAAAACTCTCAACCCGTGCTGATGTCACAAAACACCAAGGTGATTATCAGAAGATTGTAGAAGGTGTGAATAAAACTCTTGACGGGGTTATAGGGCCATTAAACGTCGCTGCTGAATATATTGATCGGATCAGCAAAGGAGACATCCCACCTAAGATCACAGATATATATAATGGTGATTTCAACGAGATCAAAAACAACCTCAACAACTGCATAGGCGCAGTCAACAACCTCGTTACAGACGCCAACCTACTCGCAAAAGCAGCGGTAGAAGGAAAACTTGCGACCCGTGCTGATGCCACAAAACACCAGGGAGACTGGGCTAAGATCGTGAAAGGTGTTGACGACTGTCTAGATGCTGTTATAGGGCCTCTGAATGTTGCTGCTGAATATGTCGATAAGATCTCAAAGGGGAACATCCCTGAGAAAATCACCAAAGAATACTTCGGTGACTTCAACACTATAAAGAACAACCTGAACAACTGCATAGGCGCAGTCAACGCACTAGTCGCAGACGCAAACATTCTTGCAAAAGCAGCAGCAGATGGAAAACTCGCTACACGTGCTGATGCCACAAAACACCAAGGAGACTACCAGAAAATCGTCAAAGGAGTCAATGAAACCCTTGATGCAGTCATCGGACCACTTAATGTCGCTGCTGAATATGTTGATCGTATCAGCAAAGGAGACATACCACCCGCTATCACCGCTACATATAATGGTGATTTCAACGAGATTAAAAACAACCTGAACGCCTGCATAGGCGCAGTCAATGCATTGGTCACTGATGCCAATCTACTTGCAAAAGCAGCGGTAGAGGGAAAACTTGCTACACGTGCTGATGCCACAAAACACCACGGAGACTGGGCTAAGATCGTGAAAGGTGTAGACGACTGTTTGGATGCTGTTATTGGTCCTTTGAATGTTGCTGCTGAATATGTTGATCGTATCAGCAAAGGAGACATACCACCCGCTATCACAGCTACATATAATGGTGATTTCAACGAGATTAAAAACAACCTGAACGCCTGCATAGGCGCAGTCAATGCGTTGGTTACTGATGCCAATCTACTTGCAAAAGCAGCAGTGGAAGGAAAACTCGCTACACGTGCTGATGCCACAAAACACCACGGAGACTTCGCTAAAATCGTCAAAGGCGTAGACGACTGCCTCGACGCAGTCATAGGACCACTCAACGTCGCAGCTGAATACGTAGACCGTATCAGCAAAGGAGACATACCACCCGCTATCACAGCTACATATAATGGTGATTTCAACGAGATTAAAAACAACCTGAACGCCTGCATAGGCGCAGTC
>JAPKYE010000140.1 GCA_026394495.1 Methanobacteriota archaeon
TGTTCGATACCAAACCAACATAAATGAGTCGTGACAAACGGAGTATCTCCAACGAGCAGGATGTACCCAACATGCCCATCAGTCATATGCGGCGCAGACCAATTATTATACGCATGCTCAATAAATCTTTTGATGTTTGAATCAGTGTTTCCTCCAATAAATGAATCGTTGACATTTACAACTGCGACATCAAACCCGTTATACGCTGCCCGCCAATACGCAAACTCATTCAACGTGGTGTTAATTTCAAAGGGGCCCGGTATTACAGGGGCATAAAATTTATTCGAGGTGATGATCAGATAATCTGCAGAGTTACCATGATCTGAGAGATCAGAAGGATAGGAGACGTTTCCTTGCTGCGTCCCCCGCTGATAATCAAGGGATGGCGTCTGCGGAGGCTCGTAGTTAACTATAAGATTTGAACAGATACTCTCCAACGGCCCAACATTTTTGATGACAAGATCAGCAGGAGAACTGTACTGTATTTCCACTTGGATGGACGTATACACCTGTAGTTCATGGGTAACCGGATTGTACTGAAAAGGCTGAAAAACCAGTCGTACGACTCGTTGATCCCTGATATGAGAGAAGCCGCTGATTTCTACGAGTGGACCTGGATAAAACGTATCAGTGGCATAACAGACGTTGTCGATAGTGAACACCTCATCATAATCAACATATCCATCTGGAGAGGAGGTTTGCTCAACCATTTCCGGAACAGGACAAAGAGAAACACCAGAAAGAGTGCTATACGTTGAACTTAAAATCTCATATTCTACATCTTCCACTGACTCAGGAATCGCTACCATTTGAGATTTGATAAGGATCTGTGGTTTACCAACTTCCATGGTAGACACATAACCAGGAAGAACCAACTTCTGATAGCACACCTCACCAATCTGAACAGATTCTGTTTTTAAATCATCTCGATCAATCGTATTTTCTATTGTGAGACCAGATTTATCTGAGGCTAACAACTTTACGACGGTATCTTCAGGAACAAATGAAGAATCCTTACCAGAAAGACCAATCAAACATAGTATTATTGCGAGCAACTGCCTTTTTTTTATATCCCTAAACTTATTCATCATATTTTTCCCCTGTTTTCTATTTTACCATAGATGTGTCATTATTGGACAACTTCTTTGAACATCGATGTGATAACGGCGCAGACTTTAAGTTGAAGTTCTGCGACAGCTGCTGCATCATCCCAACTGACTTCATAGGTGAATGAATCAGTAAGAATGATTAGTTGTTTTACAATATCTTGATACTTCTGATAGAATGATTAGTTGTTTTACAATATCTTGATACTTCTGATACAGATCATTAGATACCTGTCCTTTCAGTTCCCCTCCGACATCACCTTCAAGCTTAGCAACAGTCTTCAATGTCCTCATAAATACAACCGGGTCTGTATAGACTCCTTTGGTGAGACCATCACTCGCAATTTGAACAATTTTCCTCGCAGTAGGAACTTTATACTGAACACCTAACTTCTTGAATACCCCGGTGGTTTCTGTGAGGCTTTTCCAAAGGATATAATGCGGCAGAGAAATCGTTGCCTGATTGTTGGTTTCGTCGAACTCAGAAACAACACATGTGGAGTCAGCAACGACCAGAACCGCAGTTATCACAGGATCAACCATCGTATTAATACTGATATTTTTTGTTGTACCAGCCGCAAGAGACGGTATGAGAACACTTCCAAGTTGACGATACTCATTGCTGTCGTCAGGAATACCGTAGAATGAGACCTGGAACGGAGTCGTGATAT
>JAPKYE010000128.1 GCA_026394495.1 Methanobacteriota archaeon
TGAGTTTATCTTGATAATGAGGATCGTCTACGCTTAATAGGAGAATGTATCCTTCAAGATTATCAGGAAGAGTCGCGGTACCGGTCGCATCAACGATTTCACCTACAATGGTATTTGTTGTTGCATTACTTTCTCCACCGCGATCTTTTGATTCATGATATGAAATATATTGAGCAGCGCTGCAAGAATAGGACATAGAATAATTTTCGAAAAAACCTTCATCAAATAACGATCCGTCGCATATTTTCAGATCTTGATAACTGTAATTATAATCCAGCGTATGAGGCGAGTATTTGTATTTAACAGCATTTGGTACCGGATAACATTCCGGAAGATCATCCGAATATCCGTTTTCTTTAATTTTAAGGGAGAATGCTTGAACGTTGAGTTTATCATCAATCATTCCGTAAGTCTCTGTATCAGGATATAGTGATAGAAGATCAGATCCCCGGATTTGTTCCAATTGCGGATTAAGACTTAGATTGACCATGGCCGGGTAAATGATGTTTTGTGCCGCGTAGTGTTCTCCCGCTGACCCAAAATATCGCCCTTCAGGTATATCACCGGGATTATATGCATTGAATATGACATTGCTGAGATCATGAGTGATGTTGTACATGAATTGATAATCCTTTTGTACCGGTTGTCCTCCATAGAGAACGGTTTCACCTTGTGTCTGATTTGGTATGATTATAATGGAAGTCATACAGAGCAGCATGGTTGCAAAAAACACGCTATATTTTCTTTTCATATTTCGTTTCCTCCTTTCTGTCACCTTTTTAACAAACTCCTTAATAAATTATCTAGTTATGGCTCGCCTCCGAATTCAGGCTGCCCTGCAAATACAACACAGATGAACCTTTCAGTAACAAAGCCAGCATAACCCTGAGGAATACTTCCGCCCCCGTAACTTCTAAATCCCGGAAAAGGAAAACCTATTCCAATTGTAATATATAATACAAAATTGACACTAAACGCTATGCCCACCCCATTCGAATATGGATTCCGTATTTTCCCAATTATAAATGTAATACCAGTACGTTCATTTTTTATCATTTTTAAATGGTTTTCATGATCTGCAGCTCCTACAATAGGTAAACTTGTCAATAGTACTAGCATGCATACAAACAATCCGATTATTTTTTGTTTCATTTTTTTTGTATCCCCCATATTTTTACTACTCTGCCAACACGTAGCAAACAAATATATGTTACTAATCATATTTTAATGTTTCGTTTTATCTTTCGATCATGTTTTTAATCTATAATTCATGCATTTACAGATTGTTTCAACATCGTCCACAAATACAACCCCTCCTGTTGTAAGCTACGCCACATGATATCAACTTGTATAAACCAACGATAACTCGTGAACGATTTAAAGTTGATAACTATACTTATCCGTCAAAACTTATTCCACCGTCTTTGATATTTGGCGATTATATCGATATCTACCATTTTACAGAATTAATGGATAAACAAAAATTCAGAATGCTAAAACCTGAGTTGCACGACGCAGCACAACAGGTACAAGAGCATCTGGATCAGGTGATAATTGCTGAATATCATCAAATTGGACATAGAAATGCCCATGGATTGTCGATGTATTTCCCACCGATATACAGATACTTTCCTAGCGAATATGCTAATTCCAGTTTAGATTTCCCACACGATACACAGTGGGATGAATTCTTAGAAGAATATAGATCATAGGAGAATTGCTGCTTTGAAAATTAAAGTAATGTTCCGATGTTCTGCATCGATGATTATAACAGATTCGAGGTGATTTTTTTTATTTTACATAAACATTTTATAATTAATGGATGTTCCTCATTTGTGTTTAAGGGGCTAGAAGTTAATAAAGATTCTATAAAATCTAGTATACATATTATCATATTTTTATTGATATTGAATTTATTGGCTGGAAATATTGGTTTTCTTAGTGATTATACTATAGTTGTTATTGTCATTTTTTTGTATATTGCATTGTTATTGTATAATGTAAATTTTAAACTTTTTTTTAACATTTTTAGAAAACCAAAAGAAAAGTCTTATCCGAACTTGATTGTAGGTATTGTATTTATCATTTTTAGTTTCATTATCTTATTATCAACCTTTTCAAGAGAGTTATGGTTATTTCAGCTTCCTATCTTCATAATAGGATTAAATTATTTTTTATTTGCGTTAGATGAAAAAAGAAAAGAATTTTTTACTTTGACACTAACCACATTTTTATATGCATCCTTTTTTTTAATTGTTCAGAATATACCACAAATTTTTAACTCGATTTCAGCTTTTTCTTTAGTCATCTCTAAATCAATAAGTTCTATTTCAGAAACAGTGATTTTGGGATCATCAATGAGTGGGTTGTGGATTATATTGACCTTTTTCTTTTTTTCGCTTTCATTGTTTTTGTTATCGGAAAAGCAAAAAAAATATCAAAAATTTAAATTATTTATCTTTAGTATTTTAGGAATTGTAATTTCATGGTTTATTTTTATTATTCTTGAAAGTATGGTTTTTTTTGTGTTAACGGACATTATAATATTGTTACATTTTTTAATCTTTATATTAAATTTGATCATTGTTTTACCATTTGTTATAAAACTTAAAAAAATATCGTTGCTTCCAGAGCTCCCAAAATTCAAAACCTTTAAAAATATGAACACTTCATTAAAATGGAAAACTATTGCTTTATGCGTTTTACTTTTTTCGTCTGGTTTATTTCTAACAACATTTACACCAGGATTCAAGATTAATAGAGAAAAAAATATTGCTTTTTATAATCCGGGAATTGGAACATTTAATCTTCCCGAAAATGGAGTTCATGGAAAAAAAGCATCAGGGATGTTTGGTTTTTTATCAATTTATTTGAGTTCTACTGGTTATTCTGTTGATACTTTAAATGAAAATTTTACAAAAGATACTTTAACAAAATACGATACATTGGTTTTTATAAATTTAGATGAAAGATTTTCAGAAGAAAAATTAAAATTAATCTGGGAATATGTACATGATGGTGGTTCATTATTTGTATTGGGGGATCATACAGATATTGGAGGAATTAGAGAACCATTAAATACTCTCTTACGACCCGCTGGTATTAGTTTTCGTTTTGATTCCGGAATTCCATTAAAAGTTGATTGGAAGTCATGTTATCAATTATTACATCATCCGATAAACGAAGGAATAACACCTAATGATGAAATGGTAGGAATTAGTGTCGGTGCAACTCTTGATATTACATCTCCAGCATTTCCTCTTATAGTTGGAAAAGAAGGTTTCTCAGATATAGGAGATTATAAAAATGCTGAAAAAGCATTTCTCGGAGATTATGTATGTAATTATGGCGAACAATCTGGTGATATTATTTTAGTTGCTGGTGCTTATTATGGTAACGGTAGGGTGATAGTATTTGGTGATACTTCCTCAATCCAAAATCTAGCGTTGCCGAATACCCATCGTTTTGTTAGCAATATAATGAAATGGCTAGTAAGTGATAATACAGAGACATTATTTTATTCACGTATCATTTTATCCTTAATATTTGTAGGTTTAGTTATCATATTAATCAAAGGTCTAGTAAAAAAAATTTTCATTGTGATTCCTATTATTTTAATCGTTGCACTTATTTCATCAACGGTAATAAATTCTATTAGTTATGATGAAAGTAAGATGGGTGGCCCGATTTCGTATATTGATATATCTCATGATGAACATTTCAATGGAGGGTTGGCTGAATCGGATTCGATATCTGCTTTGATTGTAAATATCGCTAGAAATAGTGATACTGTTGGGAATAGATATTTACCAATGTTATTGAGAGATTTTAATGAGGAAAAAATTCTAAAGAGTAGAATGTTGATATTAATAGCACCTACGAAATCATTTAGTCAATCTGAAATAAATATCATTGAAACATTTATACATAACGGTGGTTTAGTTATATTAAGTGCAGGTTATGAAGATAAAAAAATAATTCAACCACTTATTGATGTTTTTGGATTTGATATCTCATCTTCACCACTTGGACCAGTACCTTATGGAGATAAAAATTCGATTTCTTTTAAAAATGAACCAAGATTTGTTGATGCTTGGCCAATTTTATTGGAAAATAATGAAAATGATACAAAAATTTTTTATAGCGTATCATTCGATAATACATCGTATCCTATAGTTATAGCAAAAAAAATTGGTGCTGGGGGAATTTTATTCATAGCTGATAATCGATTTTTGTTAGATGGAAATCTTGAAAATTTACTTGATGAAGCAGATTATTGGCAAGGAAATTTAAATTTTATTAAAAATTTAATAGATGAAGTAAAAAATATGGGGATGGTTCAATGAAAAAATTATTGTGGTTTGGTATTTTTTTCATATCCATCAGTTGGTTATTTTTCATACCACTTTTTACCGCTTCTAATTATTTACTGGGTTTCTTTATCTTAGGAATTGGTATTATAAGTAATATCATCAGTTTATGGAACATTGAAAAAATAAAAATACATAAGGTATATCTCTTACTTTTTATACCAGTGATTTTATCCTTTTTTATCATTGATTTTCCATTTTATCTTGGACCATTAATACTAACTTTTGGAATTATTGTTTCAGTAGAAACAAAGTACCTATCTAAATATAATAAAATTAAAAAATTTTTTCCAGGTCTTTTATTTAGTGGGATATTATTTACTTTTCAAAGTAGTATTTTTCCATTATATACAATTTTTGCATCTCGTAATCATGGTACAAATTTTTTTTCTCCATTGATCTCTTTTACTGGAAATATTTTAGGGTTGAAAACAAATATCATAGACGATACGGTCTATCTTGGAACCACTCGTAATATCTTTCCTTTTATTCTTTCGTGGGAAAGCCTAGGATTATTTATTTTGATCAATTTGTTTATAGGATTGATATGTTTATTAATATTTCAAAAAAATAGGAAAAAAAACATCATATATATATTGTTATTCATAGTTATTAGTATCGGTTATATTGTTCTTCGATATATTTCAATCATAGCGATCATCTCTGAGCTATCAGCAACAAACATTGACATCATGACAATTCTTGAAATTTTTTACACTCCGCAGTTTTTCCTTGTCAGTTTTTTGCCTCTGATATTTATTCTCATGAAAATAATACCATTAAAAAATGTTGAAATGAATTTTAATGTTTTCGAACGATTTAGTATTAATAAAAAGGTATTAGTTACTTCATTCTTAATTTTTATCTTTATTTTCTCACTAGTTGGATCATATGCATATCAAGATCCAGGAATTGAAAAAGACGGAAAAGTATTAATCGATGAATATCACAGTAATTGGGAAGATTCAGTTAGACCATTAGACAAAGAATGGTACGGCAGACTTTCAACATATAATCTATATTCTTTAACTGAATGGCTTAATTATTATTATCATGTCGATAGAAATACTAATTTTACGCTAACCCTAGATCTTCTTCAGAATTATGATATACTTATCTTAAAATGTCCAACTAAACCTTATTCAAATGAAGAAGTTGATGCCATCTTTCGCTTTGTGGAAAATGGGGGTGGACTTTTTTTAATTGGTGATCATACTAATGTCTTTGGTATGAGCACCTATTTAAATCAAGTCGCACAACGTTTTGGAATAGAATATAAAAATGATGCTACATTTATGGTTTCAACATGGGGTAATTTTGTAGAATATTCATCTCCTACAATGTTACCACACCCAATTGTTCAACATTTTTCCCAATTCCAGTTTTTAACTTCGTGTTCTTTAAATGCACCGTTAAACTCTGAGGATGTAATGGTAAGCCATGAAATGTATGCCATCCCAGGATCATATACAACAGATGCATTTTTTGCAGAGGAGGGTCGTCCTTCTATTCAACCAAGAGGGGTTTTTTTAATATCAACCGCTTTAAAATATGGAAAAGGAAGAATCGTAGCATTTACAGATAGTACTGTGTTTTCAAGTTATTGTGTTTTTATGGACTCCCATCATACTTATGCGTTGGGAGTTTTAGGATATCTTAATAAAGAAAATGTTTATCAATATTTTAATATTTTATTTTTTGTAATTGCATGTGTATCCGGTGTTCTAATTCTCTTTTTGTTAAGAAAAGAAGAAAAAATGAAAAGTATCTGTTTGGTGATTGTCGTTAGTCTGTTATTTTTATCTGTAGCTATTGTGTCTTTCGAGCGATTAAATCTTTCTTCGTATCCATTGCCAAAGCCACAAAAAGATATTGAAAAAGCTATATCTTTTGATCTACAGCATTCTAAAGTTGGTATTTCATCAGTATCTTTACTTGGCGATGAACAAATGATAGAAAAATTACAAAAAAATAGTTTTTCCACTTTCTTTTTATGGACCCAAAGGGTTGGTTGTCATCCTTTGTTATATAATAATTTTAATTCAGCATTAACTAATTGTGATCTTCTTGTAATAATCAACCCAGAAATAGGATTTACAAACCAAGAGATAACATTAATCACTGATTATGTTAAATCAGGTGGAAAAGTTCTTTTAATGGATAGTATCTATAATATAAACTCTACAGCAAATCAGTTACTCTCGTTTTTTGATATTCACATTACAACAGAAGAAGAACCATATTCCGTAAATATAGCAAATATATATAATAATTATAGTTTTCAGCCAGAGCGTACTTTATCTGTTGGTGCGACAACGACCGTACCTCACATAGTAATTGATGGGGGAAAACCAATATTATCTGATTCGAATGGTCATGTTATTTTATCGATAAAAAATTATGGGACTGGAGCACTAGCAGTATTTGTAGATTCTTCAACATTCTCCGAGTGGAAAATGGGCGGGGCATTTACTATCCCTGATGAAGAACAAAACGAAATCTACAATCTAGAATATTATATCATTGAAAATCTCTTATTTAATGAAAACGATGTAACTCCCTCATCGATAGATGGTAATATTTCATTCGAAAACCAATATAATAAATTTTATTCAACAATTGAAGAAAAAACATATACCGCAATTACTATCACTTACGCAAAAGTTGATATGTTTATCGGAGAATTTGATCCGCAAGGAAAATTTTCTGCTATTCAGACTACATCCTTTGACGAAACAGGCCATTATAAGATAACAAATATGATTCCGGGTTATTATAAAATCAGTGTAACAATCGATAATATTACTATTCATGAAAGCTATAGTTATATTCCTTCGGGTAATACGACTTATAATGTATCAATTGCAAAACCATCAAAGATATCAGGTTTCGTTTATTATGATAATAATGCAAATAATCGCTACGACCAAACAGAAGAATTAGATGAAGTAAACCTATCATTATATTATCAAACAATAACCGGTAAATATAAATTAATAGAGATTTTGCAAACAGATGAATCGGGGCGGTATTCTTTTTCTTCATTACTTCCAGGATATTACATTATCAATGCGTCTGTAATCAACCGAACATCAGGTAATATTGTATATAATTCATCCAAGCAAATTATTTTTAATGAAAGTGAAGTATTAGAATTAAACATTTCGATGAATATGTTACAAGTTACTGTTCAAGGACATATTATAATTGGTAACGAAACCGTCCAAGGATTTATCACTTTTGTGGCAAATCAATCAATTGTAAACAATACCGCAACAAAAATTAAAATAGCTCTTGCTAATACAACAGGATACTATAGTATACTACTCTATCCCGGCTTCTATAAACTCTCGATAAATCAATCCTATGAACAGAATGAAACAAAATATACATATTTTTACTTCGGGAATCTCGAAGTCCAACCTGGCGAAGGAGTAAAAACATTTGATATTTATCTTATTAAAAAAGATTGATCAGTTCAACAATGAAATACTGCTATAAAACGATATATTGATAGATGGACTAATAAATGTTTAAAACATTTAAAGATTTTCTCACAATAAGTAGGGTAAATATTCAACTAGGAACAGCCCCACATGCATTGTTAGGTATTTTTCTTGCATCATCTACGATATATAATGTCTTTGTCATTCCTGTTTTCGCGTATTTGATCCTGTATTTTATACTCATAACGTTTGCTTGTGATCTTAATTGTCTCTATGATCTTGAAGTAGATAAATTATATAAAAATAATTTTTATTTGGCTTGTTTATCACTTGGAAAACACAATATTCAGTTGTTTTGTGTTCTTGAACTCTGTTTTGCGGCGTTTTTCATTGGCTATTTAGTTCTACAACAATTTGTTATTACGGCGATTCTAGCACTCATTGGTATTTTTTTTGCGATTATTTATTCAATGCCACCGATTCGTATTAAAGCAAAAGGTGTACTAAGCCCTTTTCCGGTTATAATTGGTCTTTATATGTTGCCTGTTCTAGGGGGATGGTTTTTATTAACAAGCTCAGTCCCTATTTTTTTTATAATGTTTGTCATAGGTTACGCTTTTATGAATGAGGGTTTTACCTTGGTAAACACTTGTGAGGATTATACAGAAGATCAACAAATGGGTATTAAAACATGGGCTCATCTGTTAGGTGTAAAAAAAACCCTCAGTGTAGCACTTGTTTTTTCCATGCTAGGTTATTTATGTATTGTTGCCTTATTAATAAAATATTATACGATAATAAAAAGTTTTTCGCTACATAATATGATTTTCATTTTTTTTCTTATTCTGTCGAGTATTTTGATTGCAAAAACATCGAGAGATGTATGGAACGTATATCGAGATAAAGATGTTCTACTTGCATCAAAAAGATATGCAAAAAAAATGCCTCAATGGTTCATAATAACAAGATACCCACTATTGCTTTGTAGTTTGTTTTTGCTTCTTGGATTATAAATATAACGAAGGGATTCATAATTTTTTATCTCTTTTATATTCAGAATAATGTAGGATTGAAATTTAAATACTTAATAATACATTCGAAGCTTTGTTACAAGGTTCAAATACGATCATTGTGGAATTGGTATGTTTATGTATGATACAGTAAAAAAATTTATAATACTGTCAAGACCGAATCAATTGAATTTGTTTGGATTACAAAATATTTTTTTAATAAAAAGAAGATATCCAATGATCCTATCTATAATAAAATGTTTTTATCATAAAATAGAAACCACAGATGATATAATAGATTCTGTTACGGGGAAGATATTTGCTCTATTACATGAAGATCATTTTGTTTATTTCAGATGGAGATCGTAGATGAGTCTATATTCAAATGTTAATAATAATTTTAAAAAATTATTAAATGATGTGAACACTTCGCTAAAACATATAGTATCTTTTTTGGAAAAAAAACGATTGAATTTTCTTCAGGTATTTATCATTATTTTTATTTGTTCATCTTTACGAATGATTATTGAAGCGAGTTTATTTGAATATAATTTTTCAATTTTTAATTATGCTCATACAATAACATTTTTTTTTCCAGTATTTATTTTAGGTGTATTTATTCTTAAAGTAACAACAAATGAAGAATTATTAAAAATAGCAAATATCACATGTATAGGTTTTTTTTTCCTACCATTGGCCCCAGTTTTTGATTATTTTCTTTTGAATGTAAAAGCTTATGATTACATGCCACAAACGGCATTTTTAGATCTTTTTTTGACGTCAAATATAGGTATATGGGGTGGTTTATTTCAAAAAATAATGATTCTATCTCTTATTATACTGGCATGTATCTATGTTTACGTAAAAACCCGTATGCTAAGTAAAGCAATTATGACTTTTTTCGTATTCTGGTTTATCCTTCCGATTTTTATTGTTCCAATGATTAACCCTCTTCTTGCGTCATGCGAATCGCAGATTATATTTTTTCTATACTTTGGTTTCATTACTCTAATACTTATAATCCTTATTATTTTAGTATCTCAGAAAGGATTACTAATGAATCTCATTAGGAGTTTAAGACCGCTTCCAATGATTCATGCTGTCTTTATGGTTTTACTGGGAATCATCGTTGCTAATAACTTAAACGTAATAGATGGTTTTAGGTTTCCTCTTAATGATACATTAGGTTTAACTATATTGAGTTGTTTAGCAGTACTCTCTGCGTGGAGTTTTACAGTTCTGATTAACCATATTTATGATAAAGAAATTGATATTATATCCGGGGAAAATAGGATTACAACAAAGAATTTATTACCGAATTCATATATAAAACAATTATTACTAATATTCGCTTTACTATCGGTTCTCTTTTCCTTTCTTTTACATTATTATGCGATAATAATTATTGGATTTGCATTATTGCTTGGTATATTATATTCTGTACCACCATTTAGATTAAGAAATAAGGTATTTTCACCTATGTTTATTGGGTTAGGATCATTTCTTGCATTCTTTTTAGGTGTGGTTACTCCACCTTATTCTTCTGGTGTATGGGATTTTAAAATTTTTACCCCAGTCATACCTTTATCAGCTCTCTCAATTGGGGCGGTGATTTTCATTGCTCTTTCAGTGGGAACGGTCATAAAAGATTTGAAAAATTATGAAGGAGATAAAAAAGCAGGGGTTAAAACAATTTTTACGATATATGGAATGGAGAAAGGAACAACTATAAGTTCTATATTGCTATTGATTTCCTTTTTATCTCCACTTTTACTATTTCATACTATTACAGATTTTTTAATAATATTTATACTTGGAATTTTTACTATGATTTTATTTAAAAAAATTAAAAATGTTGAACTGGTGTTCTTGTCATATTTTATCATGGGTTTATATTTATTATTAAGATGGTTGAATTATTTGTGAAACAAAAATATAATTCATATGATTTTTTTCTTTAAGTGATTGGACAAATAATTGTCTATTGTAGTGTGATCATTCAATGTTAGTACAAAAAATGGAAGAATAAAAGAAGATTCTCCTGTTCTACGACATTTCAAGAGTATGAGTTAATAATATATTATATCCGAAAGATATATATAGGTTCAAAGTTCTTATTAGACTAGTTAACAATGAAATTAAAATATATTAAGAATATAAAAACATATACAATTATAATTGTAATAATGACACTATTATTATTCCATATCCCTCAGTTAAAACCCGATATTGTTCATTCCCAACGAGTTGGACAAAAACCATGGACCTATATGATTTATGCTGATGCTGATAATGCAGATGCAATAGGAACAACAGGAACTGTCGTGGATGCCCTTCTTGCAAGAGGCGTATCATCTAGTGAAAATATTAGTATCGTCGTTCTTCAGGATTTTATTAATGATCCTGCAACTCTCTGGTCTATTGATGAGGATCATAATGCAACATTATTAGAAAATCTTGGGGAGATTAATATGGCTAATTATACCACTCTTCGAGATTTTATTAATTATTGTAAAAATAATTTTTCAGCGGAACGGTACATGATTAATCTTTGGGATCATGGTGGAGCATGGATGGGTGCTTGTTGGGATTATACGAATAATAATGATCATTTAACAATGGATGAAATTCAAAAGGCTCTCAATGAAAGCGGCGGAGTGAATATTATTGGATTTACCGCGTGTGATATGGGTTGCATTGAAGCAGCATATGAACTGAGAAACTATACTGATGTATACATTGGTAGCGAAGAGGCTTATGGATATAGTGAAGAATGGACCGATATAATAAAATTCATTGATGAAAACCCAAAAGAATCAACATACAACATTTCCGAAAAAATAATTAACTCTTTTAAAGAATATTTTCCATATTTTGGTAATACATTACAATGGAAATTAGTCCTGCAGACTATTATACATCTGGATTTGCCATATTTTCCATCGTTAACGCTTTCAGCTGTTCGAACTGATAAACTAGAGGTATTGGTTTCATCGATTGATACCTTCGCCCATGTTTTAATAAAGGATATCAGCTTGTATAAACCAACGATAACTCGTGAACGATTTAAAGTTGATAACTATCCTTATCCATCAAAACTTATTCCACCGTCTTTGATATTTGGCGATTATATCGATATCTATCATTTTACAGAATTAATGGATAAACCAATTTTTCGACTGTTGAAACCTGAGTTGCACGACGCAGCACAACAAGTCCAAGAACATCTAGAACAGGCAATTATCGCTGAACATCACCAAATAGGACATAGAAATGCCCATGGATTAACCATATATTTCCCACTCTTTTACCAATACTATTCTAGCGAATATACTAATTCTAGTTTAGATTTCACACACGATACACAGTGGGATGAATTCTTAGATGCATATCGTTCAAGTAAATAAATGATATTAAAAATAAAGAAAATCTGATGAATAATTTAGTATTAACCATCAGATTTTTTATTTAATTAGTTTCCATTCGTGGCTTGATTCATCTCATTATAGATCATTATTCCGTTATTGATTTTTTCGATTTGTGTAGATGGTGGAGTGCACCAATAACAAGTCTGCCATTGACATGCAGTTGGTCCTGGCTGTGCAGAGGGCTGACAATCTGGCCAACAAAAGTTTGTATAACAAGTATATTGCATCATACAGGTGATATTGGTAACTGTTGGTATGCCCGTAATTACGTCTCCATTTTGTGTAATTTCTGAAATCGATGCGAGTATTTGTTCGATATTACCAGATGCTAGAAGCCCTTGAACAAACTCAGTATCCTCAGGATACATCTCAAGATAATCATTAATAATTTTTTGAGCATCTATTTTCTTTGTATCCTGGTTCAAAAAGGTTCTAACTACATTAATCCTTTCATCGATAGCTCCTTGTGTTCTCACGGAATATAAAGGAGATCCTACTGTGGTTACTATACTTTGGGCAGAGACGAATGCTGTTATTGATATAAGCACAACACAAAATACAGCCACATATCGCAATGATCTATTTTTTTTATTTATTCCATCCATTCGCCGTTCACCTCCTCCATCTGTCACTCTTTTTTTTCCTTTCCTCCCGCATAAATTCGATGGCAATTTACGCAGATAATATTAATCAAGAAGAGTCATTGGTTTCGTGTAAAATCAATTACCTCTTCTTTGTTTGCATTTTATTGTCATGTTATATATTGACGTACATCTATTTAAATTTTGCTATCTGTTGAAAGTCAGTGATTTGGGGATGTCTCCTTAAGATAATGTTTTTTATTCTTTCTAAATCAATTAATATCTATCTAACATAAAAAACCAAAATTTAAGATAGTTGACTGATATTTTACATGAAGATCATATACTAGGGTAATTTATATCTTATAAAAGATAGTTTCCTATCCTTTCCATAGTTTATTACTAGATGTAAATGAATTGGTCAATAGAGACGGACGTAGATATGAAAGACATGTCAATATTTCTTCTTTGATTATAAAAAATGGGGGGCAGGAGATGGGGGAAAAGAGGCAAAGTTCCATCTCCATGTTTTTTGTTGTATCTGTTTTCAGTTACCAAGGGGGCACATCTGGATGTCTGTTTAGATATATTTTTTCGAGAACCGCTTTCAAGAAGTTCCCGATTACACAATGCCAGATAAAATACAGAAAGAGAAGTATGAAAACAGGAACAACAATGAAAGCAGTATATAATATCACAAATATTGTAACGATTATTTTTACTATGGTTGAATTCACATTTAATTTGTTTTTTAATGTTGTTACTATTTTATTATACATTTCAGTTTTACTTATTTTTTCAATAGATTTTTTTTGCTGTTGAAATGAAACAGCGGAAACAAAAGAAGTTGAAACTAACAAAAAAACCATTGCAAAAACGATGATTATTTTCTTCATTGTCTTTTCACCTCAAACATCAAAATAAAAAAAAAGAAAAAGAGGGGGATTGTTTATGGAGGCAATCCTACTGCGGCTCTGAATGCAGAATCAAGAGCGACACAAGCGTTGTATAGTCCTATGGCTCTGCCGATCAATTCAGGAAAGTTTGAAAGGACTTGTATTACTTTAAGAATAAAGGCTCCTCCAAACATAAGTGGGGCTAAAAGAACAATAGGAAGTATAACACATTTTGCCGTACCTGCAACTATCATTCCAGCTTCTATACAATCAAGTTCTGCATTTGTTTTTTCCATATCTGTTTCTGACATCCATGTTGGAGCTGGTCCACCCTCTTCTAACCATGCTTTCATAACAAGGGCACGTTGATAGATTTCTGCGTAGGTCATTCCAAGGTCTTCGTAGGTGTAATGTGTTTTAACTACAACCTGCGAAATACCATCCTTTCCAGTAATTTGTGTGCCACCAATGCCACCACCACCAATTGGTGTTGCATCAAATAATATTCTACCTGAATGTTGGCTTGGTATTGCTTGAGAAATACTTATTTCACTTGAACCAGAAATAGGAATACCATAACTGTAGATGGGTGCAAAGAAATTATCAAGACTTTGAGTTGCTTCGTATTCTGATATGATTGCATCAATAGGATTACTGGCACCATCACAGTAAGGCATATATGCCTTTGCTGCTTGGTAAAATTGTCTTGCACCTTCTCCACCATAACCATATTTTGCAACATATTGTTCTCTTGTCATATTATATGTGAAACTATCTCCTGATCCATCATATAGTGTTTTCAGATAATCACACACTTGACAGTGTTCTTCTGGTGCGAGTTGGTTTTTTACAACGGTTGCGTTTTGCTGGGTACTTAATGTTGGACCTACAACAAGCATAAAAACAATAGCGAGTGCGATAGGTACTACCGCTAATGCTCTTATCTTGCTGTTACCAGCATTTCCAAAAATTTTTGCTTTATTTTCCAATTTTTTTGCCTCCTTTCATATTTCTTGATAATTATACAGGAACCTCCTCATATAAATACTTATTCCAAAAAAAGTGAAGATATTTTGAAGAGTTTCGAACAAACAGGAAAAAAAGAGAGGAAAAAATTTAGAATGGTCTTATCCCCCAGATGTTTCTAGAAATGAAAATGAATAATGTAAACAAAAAGAGTGCGACAAGATACGCCAAATAATTTAGTATGGTTCCGCTTGTTCCATCATTTGTTTTGTATTTGATTTTCAAAATTTTTTTGACGATTTCAACTCTTTCTGGAATAGATATTTTTTTCATCGAATCTTTTATCGCTGTGTATTGAACTGCCGATACACCAGGTATTGATAAAAGTAGAAATGTGGCAAATATTGTGGCCACAATCGTTCCAAATATTTTTACATTCTTCATTGTATACTACGCTCCCATACGTCACATCCATTTTCCTGAACCAATGGACTTGTATCTTTCAAATTGAAT
>JAPKYE010000001.1 GCA_026394495.1 Methanobacteriota archaeon
ACCCAACGTAAAGATAATTCCTATCCATAACCCTTGGAGAGAATATTTCTTTGATTTCTTTTCAGAATCCTTTTGTAAGGAGCCAACATACGAAATCATAGCAATTAAAAGAGCCAGCGAACAAGGCGTTACTGAGGTCAAAATACCTAAGATGAAAATACCGGCAAAGGTTAGTCCTTCATCCTCCAAATTTTCATCAAGCCCTTTCCATGTTCCATCCACAATAGATTTGGCATCCACTGCAAGTGATTCAGCAGTTTGAATCCCATCAATTGAGCCCTTCCCCATACAATACACATGATATACACCGACAATACTTTGATTCATATCAATAAGGACAAGGGAAGGATTGGAAAACGCTTCATCGAGAGTCCAATACCTTTGATACAGTCCAGCAATAGGATACGGACTGAAATCCTCCACCCAATGCCATGAGATATTCGCCCCAAAATATGTGACCGACATATTATATCCACTTATTGAAGAAGGGTTTTTTCGGATGTTAATTGTAACGACACTTACGTTATCAGACGATTTGGTAAGTTTTTCAAGTTCATGGATTTGTCCTTGCATTTCTTCAAGACATTCAATACAGAGAGGATTTTCCACTCCTGTGAAATGCAGAATGACCACTTTTCCTTGGTAACTATGCAACGAAAATTCTACGCCATTTTGGTCAATAGCAGTGAAATCAGGTGCTTTTATCACATCGTTGGCGCCTGCAGTCGCTAATAAAGTTGGAAATAAAAAAACAAGAATAAGAAGGATAAATACTAAACGTCTCATTATTAATCCTCACTGTTCGTATGGTAATAATATATAGTATCCTTGATCCAGTTTTCCATATCGGCATTAGCAACGTCTCCTTCCCAGCTATGCCAACCAATTTTTACTTCTCCTCCATCTTTTAAAAGGGTAAAAACACCTGTAAATGCTATATAGCTTGGTGGCCCATTTGCATCGTAATAGAACGCTTCATTAAATTTCTTTAAAATATCTTCTGTAGCAACCCCATAACCCTCAAAAGGGTTATCAAGGTCGTAAAATATTGCGTCTTCTCCATATATTTCTCTAAGAGCTTTAACACGGTCTGCCTGTGGTGTACATGCTGCGCACCCTGTTTTATGGCATACAAAAACTACTGGTTTTTCTTTTAAGTATTCTGTAATCCATGTTAGATGTTGAACACTTTGACCAGCAGAAGGGCTATCAACAGGAAAATTAATCCAGAAATTGTCAGATCCTGTTCCAACTGAATACGCCGGTGTGTAATCATCAAGCCATTGGATGCTATTTGAATTTCCACTATTATTTGAACCATCTGACCCTGATAAAATAAAAAATGCAGCTAAAATAACAACCACGAATACTACTGCTATTAAGACAATAGTTCCGATAGAAATATTCATTGATTTTTTTTGCTTTAGACTTTTTTCAGATAAAAACTTAATAGAGGATTCACCAAAATTTTCTATTTTTTTATCATGAACATGCTTCATATGAGTCGCGATATGATCTTTTTTAAGCTTTGTTTTACATTCAGGGCAAATAACCCATATATCCTCATTTTCTTTACTCATTTTTTCACCTCAAAGAAACATTAGTTTTTTTTTCATCAGTCAATTACTTCTTTTGAAGTAATTTTTTAATCTCATCAGGACTTGGTATGTGACCAACAACCACTGCTTTTCCATCGATAAAAACTGCCGGCGTCATCATCACCCCTCGGTTGATAATCTCTTGAAGATCCTCAACTTTAATGATCTTAGCCTGAATTTTAAGCTCATCAACCGCCTTCCGCACATTTTTCTCAGTTGCCTTGCATTTTGGACAACCTGTGCCCATTATCTCTATCTTCATTCCTATTTCACCTACTTCTTCATTTTCCATTTATTGACTTTGGTTCTTTTCCAGTTTTTCGCAATTTATCCCTTGTTCGGAGCGCTATCCATACGATGGCAAGCATTACAGGAATCTCGATAAGGGGTCCGACCACAGTAGAAACAGCAACCATAGGCATTGATGCAAAAGCCGTTAACGCTATCGCTATGGCAAGCTCAAAATTTCTACCCGTACAATGAAATCCCATAGTAGAAGAGTCGCTATAATTATAACCTAATCTCCTGCAAGTATGATAAACAATATTGTAAAGCAAGAAAAAGAAGAGAACCACAGGTATTGCCATCTGCCAGATAAGATTTGGATTATCCAATATCACTCCACCTTTTAGAGAAAACATCACAACCATGGTAAAAAGAAGTGCCAACAATTGCATAGAACCAAAATACGGTAGCAGTTTTTTGTTGAGCCATTCTTCCGATTTTCGTTTGATTACTACTCGGCGGGTGATAACACCAAATAAAAGAGGTAAGCCAAGATATAGAAGGACACTTTGACCAATCAAAAAGATATCGATGGCTACATAGGTTCCGACAAGCAACGCGATATAGATTGGAGTAGTGATAATCTGAATAATTGAGTTCCAAGCCATAAGAACTATTCCAAGGGCACCGTTTCCTTTAGCAAGATCAGTCCACACCAACACCATCGCTATGCACGGTGCGACGCCTAATAGTATCAGGCCAGTCCAGAGATAATTGGCCGTCGTAGCATCTATCAATCCAAAATAGGGGAGAATCATCTTGAAAAACAGCAGACCAAGAATGTACAAAAGGAACGGATTGACCGCGTAGTTGAAGAACACAATAATACCCACCTGCTTCTTGCTCTTCAAGGCGGCCTTCAGTTCGCCTAACTCAATCTTCGTCATAGCCGGGTAAATCATCAGGAATAGCCCAATAGGAATTCCTATCGCCAGGTGTTCACTGAAAGACGGAAAATATTTACCGAGTAAAAGACCGATGACGATGCAGATGATAACCCACACCGCAAGGAGCTTTTCAATCCAGCCAAATTTGCTGTTCTTATCACTCATACAGATTTTCCTTCATATGTGTTTCTTGTTTGGTTCCTGTGATCAGTTTTTCAATTGTATCTGCTTTCATTAAAACACCCCCACGAAAAATCCGTATATTAAACCAGAAACAGTACAAAATATTGTTATCAAAATAGCATATGCTAACGTTCTTTTTGTTCCCATTATTTTTCTTACAACAAGTATGCTTGGCAACGATATCACAGGGTCTGCCAACAAATAAGCCAGCAGAGGACCCATTGCCATGCCCAAACTTAAGAACATCTTGGCCATAGGTACCTCAACTAAAGTCGGAAAATACATAAAAACTCCGAACAACACAGCAGCAAGATTGGCAGGAACAGTATTAGTGCCAACATAATTGGCTAAGAAGTTTTCTGGTATCAATGCTGTTAAAATACCTGCAACAAAAATACCTACCAAAAGCAAAGGAAAAATTTTCTTGAAAAACATCCAAGTTTCTGATAGCCAGCATTTTATCTCATCTTTCTTAAAATAAAATCTTAGTTCAACCAGCAATAAAGCAATCAGAACTGCGAGACCAATTATCTTTAATTCATTTCCTATTTTGGATGCCCCGAAAATCAATATTGAAAACAGCGTAGCAAAAAATATCAACAAATAATGTTTTTTTAATTTTTTCAGAATGTTATTCTTGGAAGACGTTATGTCTATATCATCAAATTTCTCCTGTTCTTTGATGAATTCAGTAACTGAACTTTCATCATCCTCGTCTTTTTCTTTAAAGAATGAAGATATTATGATGCCTATCAAAATTGCGAATGTAACTGATAAAATTATTCTTGCAGCAGCTAACTCCCATCCTAAAACACTCCCCGTATATACTATTGCTAAAATATTCGTAGCAGGAGCTGTGTATAGGAAAGCTATTGCTGGACCAATGCCTGCACCCTTCTTTTTTATTCCAGCAAACAACGGTAATATAGTGCAAGAACACACTGCAAGCAATAAACCAGCAACTACTGACAATGGATAGGCTTTATATTTTGGAACTTTACTTCCAAGATATTTTGTTATTTTTTCCTTAGGGAGCAAAGCAGACATAGCACCTGCGATGAAAAATGCTGGAACAAGACAGGTGAGAACATGAGCTGAAAGATATTCTTGGAGGGCTTGAAGTCCTGCGAGGAGAACATCAATAGGTGTCATATGAATCAGCGTAATTTTTTCACGGAATCAATGACATCGAAAATCTTCTTATTGGATGCCTTAAGCAGAATTCTTGTTCCTTCTCTTCGTTCATCGACGAGACCAGCAATTTTCAACACTTTCAAATGTTGAGAAACATTGGGTTGTGATTTCCCGGTATAAGGGATTACCTCGCAGATGCATTTTTCGCCATCTTTGATACATTCAAGAATTTTCAGTCGTGTCGGATCAGCTAATGCTTTGAAAACATCAACCTCGTTCATAATAGGTATATAAGTAAATTTGAATATTTAAATATTACTATATTGCATCTTTAAAAATCGTATAAAAACCCAGATTATGTGGTTTTTCTCCAGTTAAATAACAATGCTAATCATTAGCAAATCAGATGGAGGGATTATGGAGCATGACTATAAAGCCCGCAGTGTTTTTTCCTTAATTTACATCGGTCGTAACGTTCCAGCAAACACCTGCCATGCCAGTGCGGATTTTGCCACTAGACTCAATACGATATACATTCGTTCTCCGTAAAGGTAATCCTTCCATTTTCCGATTTTTTTGTACTGCAGAAACATATTGACTGCGAATAAATTGAAAAAGATGGCTATCGTAATAAAAATCGCGATAACAAAATTTGGTACAGATGCTGCGGTGATGAGGGGAATAAATACAACAACCCAGGGGACAAATCCTGCGATACAGCCTATGGTATACGATGTCCAGTTCGTCGTCGATGTTGTTTGATTATGGATTTCCATCATGAGTCCCATAAGATTCATCACCATCGTCAGGGTAAACAATGCAAGTAAGGTTCCGAAGTCATAGATAGTGACAAGCATTCCGATAAGGAAGATCATGAGTGACGCACTGAAGGAATATTCATACCAACGCGCTGGGTTGATGTGGTGCTTCAGTTTCTTGACATACCAGTCATAGAAGACGGTTGATAACAGCAAATGGGCACCAGCTGAGAAAAATAAAAAGAGAGCAACTAATGGTCCTATGCGGATATCAACGAAGGTTGTCGAGACCGGGGAAATCGTTTTTGTCACTGCATCATATACCGGGTGGGTATACGTTAATGGGAGAGTAAATGCATTACTGAGAATCAACATAAGAATTCCTTGTACGAGGTGAATCACTCCCATGACTGCGTTGAATCGTCGTAATTTTTTAAAACGTACATCTCCTTCTTCAATAAAACATTCTACTTTATTTGGATCACATTTACCAACAGGAAACGTAAACCTACCATACGTTTTACATTGTGGACAGGTGATATATATTTTTTCTGTAGGTTTTCCTTGGACTGTTAATTGATGTTTACAGCTTGGACACTGAATTTTTATTCCAACCATTTTGGTTCTCTCCCTAAAGTATGAATGTATTCTTTCTATATTTCTTTTACGGCGATATCTTGTTTTATTCATAGGGTGATGATAACAATTAAATAGGATGTAGCATTGATTTCATATGAAATGAAACGAAGAATAGTCCTTCTATATGCTGTAATAGGGAGTTTTTTTTGTGTACTCCCAGGCGTCCTTGCTCATGTACCCTATTTAGAGCATCGTGATTTCTCAGTACAGCAACCATTCCAAGTACGAAGATCTATCACCCAATCGCTAGGCGTCTACGCATGGCTTGAGACGGACTACATTCATCCTTCAACAGATATCGATGTGTATACCTTTACCATACAGCAGCCCACGCTTGTTCATATCGAGATAATTGTCCCAGTAGTCAATGGTTACTACTACGTCAATTTTACCCCATGGTTCGCGCTGGTTGGCCCTGGCCTTCCTGCGCCTAACCAAACGCTTCCTTTTGATCTTCCTCAAGGATGTGGCGCTATTGTCGTTCAGGATCTCCCACCCGGACATCACCGTGAAACGTTCTTCGAACCATTCGGTATAAAATGGTACTATCAAGGACCCAAATTTAATCAGACGATGAATACCTCAGGAATCTATTATGTCTATTATTGGGACCATTATCAAACCGGCGGAGATTATGTCGCAGTATTAGGATACAAAGAGCAATTCCCACCCTCAGATATCCTTCGATCCATTATCAACGTCCCCTTGATTCGTCATAACCGTGAACTTCACCTTCCGTCCTGATAAAAAAAGTGGATTAAAGATTTATACCAAAATGTTATTTCTTCAGAGTTATGGCAGAAACTATTTATTATGATGTGGTAAAAAAATTAGATCGTATTGAAATTCGGCAGTATCCTGCTGTAATATTTGCAGTTGTCGAAAATCAGGATGAGGATTCAAGTTTTGGATTGCTTTTTCGGTATATAACTGGTGAAAATAAAACAAAAAGTAGGATTGCGATGTCCGCACCAGTGATCACTTCTGAAAAAATTAAAATGACTGCCCCGGTTATCACAAGAAAAAACTACATGGCTTTTGCTGTTCCATCGACGTATACAGAGGAAACCGTTCCGATTCCAACAAATCCAGAGGTAAAAATAGAGGTTCAGCCAAAAAAACATATGGCAACTCTGCGATTTAATAGACGTACTACAACCGCGAGAGTAGAAAAATATAAAAAAGAACTATTAACAACATTGAATAATCACGGCTTTCAAATCAAAGGGGAACCGATTCTTATGAGATATAACAGCCCGTTTACCCCTGGTTTTTTACGAAGAAATGAAGTAGCCATTGAGATTCTCGAAAAAGAATGATTGAATAGAGCCGCTGGAGGGAATTGAACCCTCGACCTATTCCTTACCAAGGAATCGCGCTACCAGGCTGTGCCACAGCGGCAGTTGAGAATCCCCTAATAAAAACCAGGTTTATTACCCTTTTTGCAAAAGTGGGTTAAAAGAGAATATTAATTAGAACGAAAACTATTGTTCATATCTAAGTGAACATGATAAAAAAAATAGATTTACCCGATGTCCAATCCAGACTTTCCTCATCACATTTTAAACTCACCCGTGTCGGAGTAACAGGCGTAAAAAAACTTGTTTATATCAAACGACCGAATCAAAAACAAGTGCTTCCACTTGTTGTTAAAATGGATCTCTTCGTGGACCTTCCCGCAACACAAAAAGGAAGCCATATGTCCAGAAACCTAGAACTCATCTCAGAAATCATTGATGAAAACCTGAAAAAACCAGTACCCGATCTGGAATCATTCTGCGCAAAAACCGCCGAACTCCTCCTAAAAAAACATGAATATGCCACGTATTCTGAGATCCGTGCAGAAGCAGACTATTTTCTAGATGTCATCTATCCATCAGGAGCAAAAGGATCAGAACCCTACAAACTTCTTGCAGAAGCAAAAGCAAAAAAAAATGGAGAAGCGAAAAAACTCATCGGAGTCAAAGTAATAGGTATGACTGCATGCCCGTGTGCCATGGAAGTCATCAGAAAACTCAATGATAGAAGTGAAACATTTCCAGCACCAACTCATAATCAAAGAAACCTAGGAACATTAATGATCGAAGTACCAAGAAACGATGATTCAGTTGATGCAGATGACCTTATTTCAATCGTGGAAAATGCATTCAGCAGCCCAACCTACAGTATTTTAAAACGCAAAGAAGAAGGAGAACTTGTTCTCAAAGCCCATCAGAAACCAAAATTCGTCGAAGATGTCGTCCGGGATATCCTCAGCGCAGTTTTAACAAAATATATTCATCTCCCTGATGATGTGATGGTTGTTGTCAGAAGCGAAAGCGAAGAATCCATCCATAAACATAACGCATTCGCAGAGCGTATAACTACCCTTGGAGAACTCAGAAAATAATCCTTTTTTATATTGTAAAAAAGTTTAAAACATCGTGTTCTTTACTGTTTTCTCATGGCGAAATATCATATTGCTTGGTTACCAGGAGACGGAGTTGGAAACGACGTAATGGAAGCAACAAAAATCGTCCTAGATGCAGTCAATCTTGACGCAGAATATATTCATGGAGACATCGGATGGGAATTCTGGAAAAACGAAGGAAACGCCTTACCAGATCGAACCATTAAACTTTTGAAAGAAACAGATTGCTGTCTTTTTGGTGCAATAACATCCAAACCCAATGAAGATGCACAAAAAGAACTCAAACCAGAGCATAGAAACAAAGGACTCACCTACACAAGTGCAATTGTTCGACTAAGGCAAGAATTCAACCTTCATACTAACATTCGACCCTGCAAAGCATATCCTGGAAACCCTTTGAACTACCGTGACGATATCGACCTTGTCATCTTCAGAGAAAACACAGAGGATCTGTACGCAGGTGTTGAATTCAGACCTGTCCCCAAAGAAGTGTTTTCTGCATTGATGGTTCATAAAAAAATGAAGCGGTTTGAAAAAATACCGTTAGATGAAATAGCGATTTCTTTAAGAATTTTCACAAAAAAAGCATGCCAGAGTATAGTCCGTCAAGCTTTTGAATACGCAAAAGAACACCATCGAAAAAGTATTACTCTTGTAGAGAAACCAAATGTCATCCGTGAGACAAGCGGAATGATGGTTCACGAAGCACGACAAATCGCAAAAGAATACCCAAAAATCCAGTTCAACGAAGTCAATGTCGATGCCATGTGTATGTGGCTAGTCAAAAACCCACAAGATTACGATATCTTAGTATCCTCAAATATGTTTGGAGATATCATCTCTGATCTAGCTGCACAACTCGTCGGTGGACTAGGATTTGCCTCAAGTGGAAACATTGGGGATAATTATGCAGTGTTTGAGCCAACTCATGGTTCTGCACCAAAATACGCAGGACAATACAAAGTAAATCCCATTGCAACAATTCTTTCTGCGGCTCTGATGATGGATTGGCTCGGACAAAAAAAATATGCGAAACATCTTGATGATGCGGTTTCTGCAGTGGTAAAAGAAGGAAAAATAAGAACGTACGACATGGGCAGAAAAAACACTACACTTGAAGTCGCAGAAGAGATTGCAAAAAAATACGAAGAACTCAAATAAATCCCCGTACTTATAGAATACTATCTTCTATTTTTTTTTCTTTGTTTTTCCTTTAGCAGAAAAAAAGTGATGTTGATCCAAAACGTTTATATCAAATATCAATGATTAGATATTATGAGTCTAAAACAAGTATTTTCAAACCCTTATACCCTTGCCGCAATATTACTTTCCATTGCAATCCTGTGTATCATAATCGCATTTCTTCTTTCCTAAATATTTTTTTAATATGTTCTTGTCACACTATAATCAGCAAGTTCTGAAAGAATCATTTTACTCTCAGAGTCATCGAGAACTTCAAGACATCCTTTTACTCGGTCCCTCAGATCATCAAGTTTTGTTTCTGAATAACCAATTGAACCGACTTTCCTGAAGATATCAATCACATCAAAAACATCGCTCTGCGTTGCTTTTTCATTTCCAAGAATCCTTCGCAGTTTTTTTCCATCTTTCTCATTCACCTGAGAAAACGCATGAATAACCATCAACGTTCGTTTACCATTAAGAATATCGCTTCCGACCTGTTGTTTACCTAAAGAAGTCTGATTTATAAGAATATTCATTAAATCATCTTTAATCTGAAACATGATGCCAAAAAGAAGACCATATTGCGCCAAATTCTCCACCTGTTTTCTAGATCCTTTAGCAATCAACGCACCACATTTTCCAGCTAACCAATATAACTGCGCGGTTTTTTTTTCAACCATAGTCAGATACTGAGGAATAGTGACATCATAACGATCAGAAAACTCGATATCCATTGCTTCCCCTTCGTAAAAGTTTTTTGCAGCATCCGCAATAGATCGAATAATTTCTTTGAACGTAACAGCATTTAACTCTGGGGGCGCCATATACGAAAGCATCCGATATGTTTCCCCGATAAGTGCATCTCCTGCGATGATTGCAAAGGGGACACCAAATTTCTCATGCGTAGTCTGCAGACCCCTGCGCCATGCATCCTTATCAATGATATCATCATGAATGAGCGTTGAGTTATGCAGATACTCCAAAGCAACCCCAAGAGGAATCGTTGCCTCAGGAACGCCTCCTACTGCCTCACAGGAAAGCATAGTGAGAATCGGCCGAAGGCGTTTTCCACCGGAAAGCGGAACCCATCGCAACGCATCGTAAAACACCTTAGGTTCTCGATGGGTAAGATTCCCGTTTAACGCCATATCAAATATCTTTGCCCGCTGCTGAAGAATATATTCAAGGTCCATGTAGGTTTTCCCTCTTATCCAATCACAAGATTCACATCAGAATGTAACGTAAGTTGCAGGAACTCAACCATCCGCATAACCTTGATACCATCAAGAAGTGTGGATTCATTTAAATTTATGGAGGCAAGCGACGTGTAACAGACGCACAAATGAACACCCATATCCTTCGCCTGATACATCAACTGAGCAAGAACTGCGCCGCCTCTTTTTTTGATTGAATTCTCCTTCCATGCTATCGGCGCCTCGCCAAAACGAGCTCGACGTGGCCGATACGCTTTCTTCATGATGTTCACACCCCGAGCCGTAAAAAACATGGTGACATCCATGCCCATCTCAACTCCGGCAACACCTATATTAAACGCGGTGATTGCTTTATCATAGGTATCTTCACTCACAAGAATCGTCATACTCCCAACCGTTTTTGTGATTTCTCGTTTTATCGTCTTTTTATATTCTTCTCGGAGGGAGTCGTCATCTGTTTCTTTTTGCATCGTATCCATAACCCCGTTATCTCTGAATCAAGTTTCCCATATAAGTACTTTCAGAGAAAAACCAGGGATAATATCTCCGGTTGTTTAGATAACATTTGTACCATAAGCTTTTAATACTTAGAAAACCAAAAACAGGAGTGAGACTCATCTATGTCACCTTTGAACGCATTACCGTGGAGTACCATAGCGGCAATTATTGGTGTTTCCCTTTTGATTCCTAGTGTTCTCGCTATCTTATTTATGAAATTCAAACGTTTTGAAGATCTTGGGATGACAATAGGGGTGTTTTTGATTCTTTTAGGAGTTGTCTCATATGCATATTTGATACCAAACGCTGTTGTCAACGAAGCGATTCTTCCAGAAAACTATATCTGGGAAGACCAAGGAACAATCTCATATTGGGAAAGAAACAGCGTATTTTCTTCAGATAATGTTCTTGCACAGGTACCACTTGAGCTCTCCAATTTGATAACAAAACGTTCTCCGATTGAAAAAACCTTTATCGGAAAAGAAATAATCCATGCAATAGAAATGAACAGCGATAAAACAAAGATGCTCATCCATGATGCATTGTATGATGATAAAGGTGCCATTCTACGAGTAATCAACGACCAGGAATCGGTCAGCGAATGGTACATGATTGATCCTCATCTCAACAAGTTATTCTACACAGATGTAAACGGTGGATGCATGGGGATTCCAATGAATCCAAACGGAAAAAATACTATTCCTCTTGGCTGGGTAGAATCCAATGGCACACGAGATGGACAAGAAAATGTGGTACTCCAAAGGGATATGCAACGGATACAAGAAGGAAAAATCGACGGAGTAGATGTCATCGTCTGGCAATCAGACATATACAATAAACAGATAATCTGGCATGGTGAATCCTATCTCTGCGATGAGACCTTACGTTTAACGGTTCATCCAAAAACAGGTTACATTATCCATGTGTATCGACATCTGGTTCTTTCTGCACGTCTTTCCCAGTTCATTAAATTATACTACCCTGATTCATTAGGACATCGTGCAGTGACCAATTATCTAAAACTCAGTGATCCTGTTGGAGAAGCAGCAGAATTAACTTATACAACAACCCCTGAATCACAAGCCCGCCATCTAGCAGAAGTAAAAGGGTATGACAATCTCATGACCTACATTCCTCTCCTTATTTGTGTACCAATGTTTCTTATAGGAATACCTTTGACATGGCGATATTACGGACGAAGCTACTACTGGAAACGATACAAGAATTTCGAAGAAGGATTTCCTTCGATATCCGCGAAAAAAAGAAAAAAGATTTCTCGCAAAAAACTCCTTGCAGTCGGTCTTACCTGCATTCTTCTAGTGTCATCACTTGGAGTCATCCTGTATAAATCACCAGGAATTATTATAAATACAACACCAAGCCAAGAAGACCATCATGATGAACAAGTATCATTTGTACCAGAACCACCAACACCCCCTGGAACTGATCGAACGGTTGACTCCGGAAAACATACGCTCCTACCGATTGATGAAGGCGCACATAAACTTAGTCGTAGAGAATGGTGGTATTTCAATGTTTATTTCAATGACCCTCAAAGCGATCTGCAAAACTACTCAATGATCATCAGTTTCAACAAAATGGCATTAAACGATATCCGATTATTAAAACGAGATAACCTGTTCATCATCTTATACGACGATAAAGAAAGCTCTACTAATTTCGGCATCATGAATAAACCACGGGGAACCTTACAGATGGGTGGACCTGGTGTCGATATCTCATTTGAGAACAGCTATGTTAAAGGTCAATATCCCCAATGGACGATACATGTAGAAAACAGTGAAAAAGGATTTATTGCTGATCTGACGTTCACCGCAGATTTTCTCCCGGTCTGGGTCATGGGGCGAAGTTCCAATCTTTTGTTGTTCAAATATCTCGGTGGAGACTATTATATCCCCCGCTGCACCGTAGAAGGAAATATCACATATGGATCAAATCAACATCAGGTCAAAGGAACAGGATATCATGATCACATTTGGGAGACAACAGTCCCCCGATTTGTAACCAAAGGGTGGGAATGGTTCAACCTTCACTTTGATAACGGCTGGGAGATGTATCTGTCAAAATTTATTTTACGCACACCACGAAGTCTCTATGCAGCTGCACTTGTTATCTCCCCAAATAACCGCAACCTTATCGAATATAAATTATTCGAGGTCACCTATATAGAGACCACGACTCCGCAAGGCATGCCTTTTATGTCATATCCTAAGAAATATCATGTGGAAGCAAAACAAGACGATATGATATTAAAACTCGATATCATGATCACAAATACATGTGAAATTGTTTGGAAAGCAGTACGGACCGGAATGTTTGAAGGACCATGCACGGCAACCGGGACGTTCTCATGGGAAAACTACACAGTCGATTTACAAGGGTATGGCATGTCGGAAATCACCCGAGTCAAATATGTGTTCCAGCTGCCAGGAATATTCCTTAAAAAAGATCCGTTGATTCTGCAACGGTTTTACCCATAATGTGCCATTCTACCATTCGTTTATGATAATGGATTTATCCAGAACATGACCTTTTGTAAACTTTCTTTTTAATACTATATCTGAACATAAAAAATAATATGACAAGAAAGAATAAAATGAAAAAAAAGGATATGAAAATCCTTTTTGTTTAATTGAACGCACCAAGAATAATTGGCGCGGTCATTATACCCATAAACTTGTTAGGCATGGTAACGAGTTGAAGTCGCCATACACCATAGTTGCCACCAATTTCTCCATGACGGACACTAATTGCAAAGAAGGTAATAAATTTACCACCCAAGGATATTTTCGCAAATGCTACGAATCCACTGACAAACGTTTTTTTCTTAACAGCGGTGTTTTTTACTTCTGCGTTTGCGCATGCAGCCAATGGGATGGTTGCTAACAACAAAGTGACAATTAACAGGCCTACTATTTTCCTTTTCATGATCTTCATAATTTTTACCCCTATTAATAGTATAATATCTGTTGTAGTATATAAATGTTTTGTTAATATTATTTAAAAACATGATGAACGCAGGGTATTTCTTCAGGAAAAGAAAAAATGAATATTGTTTCGTTTCATTCAAAAAGACACCAAAAAAATAATTTTTCTCACTAAAATTTATATTAAAAATCATGAGTTCATATTTCAATATGATGGATGCTAAGTATCCATTGATGCTGGATCAAATCGTTCACGATATCGATAAAAATCCCGTACCGCACGTTGCCGACGGCTGTCGTTTTCATGTTCTCGATGTTTTTCAATCATAAAAAAAGAAAAAACAACCCCTGCAGAAAACACTCCAAAACATGATTCTATCAAAACAATCTGATACAAAAGCCCTACATTTTCCAATGGATACGAAATAATAACAAAGACAAGCAGCATAACAAATAAAGCGAAAATGCTTACTGCAGTTGGGAAGAGAAGCCTTGCTGATTTAACCATGATTTACATGTCAATGGTTGTTTTTGAAGTACTTAAAGATTTCCTTAGATTTTTTTCTAGTCGTTCGAGTTTCATTTGTTATTTTTCCATAACACTATTTGAAACATCAACCAACAGCTGTAGATAAATACGTTCACAGAAGAGAACGCTGTCTTTTCCAATTGGGGTATCAAGACGCTCCGTACTGCACAATTCAATCACAATTGTTTTTCCTATGCTGCGTATAGATGAATTTTTAAAACCACTCAAAATCGCAAGTTTCACTAGTTTTTCTGCCGCATTAAGATCCAAGGTTCCTACATGTAGTATTGGTGATTGAGCAAGAAGCCAAAGAAATCCTTTATCTGCTGTTTCTGAAGATTCAACCAGTTCATCAATCATAATTGTTCGATGCCATTTCCCAAGGAATTTCGCTTGTTTTTTATCTCCAATCGCGGGAATCTCCAGGAGAACTATCCGCCCAGCACAACTACTTGATGTGTAATACTCAGGAAAACTATTCAAAAGCTTAAGAATCGGGAGTATTTGTTCATCTACAACATGGTTTTCGCAGGCTTTTTTTAATGATTCACCTGCGCGTTCTTTTGCGTCAAAAAACTCTTTTCCCTTGTTCATAGATTCAAATACCTTCTTCGATTGTTATTTAATAACCATTATCTATAATGGAGATATAGTAAGAAATATACCGGTTAAATACATTATCGAAAGTAGGTGAATATCGTTATGTGTGCTGCAATTGTAGGTTTTTATGGAAAATCAGGCTCCGGAAAAACATCGCTTCTTGTACATCTTATCAAGAAATTAACTCAGGAAGGATATCATGTGGCAACCATAAAACAGACGGACAAACATATTGGCGTAGATACATCTGGGAAAGATACCTGTAAACATAAAGAGGCTGGTGCCTCAATAACAGTATTTTTGTCTCCTGTTGAAACCGATGTTCTCATAAAAGAAAAAAAAACTGTTCAGCAAATCGTTGATATTATACAACGAATTGGAACATATGACATTGTTCTCGTTGAGGGGGCAAATGAACCCTTTATCCCTAAGATAAGGGTAGGGGATTGTGAAGAACGAGAACAAACAATAGGTATCTACAATGATAACATGGAAACGATACTTGATTTGATTAAAGAGAAAATCCATGAATCGAATGATTATCTTAAAAAAAACTCAGTCCAGGTGAAAATCAACGGAAAAACGGTACAACTCTCTGAGTTTCCCTCTCTTTTTATCAAAAATACGATTATTGGTATGCTTGGTACACTCAAAGGTGTTGACGATGTTCACACCGCAGAAATAACCTTTTAGCACCTGTATCCTACGATAACGATGTGTGAATCAGCAGCTTATAGACTTCCTGTCGCGTTGATTACAAGCATCAACAGTACAACTACAGCGATAAAACACACTGTTATAACATCATCTCTTCTTTCTTTTCTGATTTGCATCCCGTCCCAAAAAAAGAAACATGTAATCCTTTTTAAATCTTTACAATTATTTAACTAACCTGTTATAAGATATTAAGCAATAGAAAGATTTTTATATTTATAAGTTAATATTAATTATAGAATTAGAAAAAAATATCGATGGAACACATACATGCAGAACCTAATGAAAAAAACAAAAGTAATACTTATTTCCTTAATCTTCATATTATCAGGAACAATCGCCAGTTCAGCAAGTGTCACAGATGTCTCTATTGATAACACTACAGCTGTTGAAACAATTGATACAGTCATTTATCGATATGGTCCTTCTGATATCACACCAGTACCGGTTCATCTGCAAATTAAAAAAGGTGCAAATTCTGAAGAAAAAGAACAAGCGCTCGTTGATCTCTGTGAAAAACTCGCAAAAAACGATCAAGAAATCCAACAATACCTTTACGACTCTCAAACAAACACAAGCATCTTTTCCCATATTACATCACGCGGCCGAGGATTTCATTTAGAATACAAAATACGGATCCCGATAAAACGACATTTCAAAAAATACCCAAATTTCCCACCATACCAACGAATTCTCAAAATATCGATTATCACCTGCAAATATTCACTTGATTCTCACGCATATTCAACGGTTATACCATTATCAGGCGGAAACACGACTCAATACAACGGTCCTCATTCAGTAGTTGCTACTGGTTTTCTTGGTTACACTACATGGATTGGACCAATAGCAAAACGAGGTTTCATCCTTCGATGCGGATTTTCTGGATACGCAATAGTATCTATCTCGTAACCTCAATATAGAGAATAATCATCTGAACTTATTCGATTATTTTTCTCTTATTTTAGTGTGTTCATCATTTTTCATCCCGTTAGAAAAATACCGTCAGCATTATAAACAACCAGTGCATTAATTGATTTTGAAAAAACAAAAAATTTGGGGAGGAAAAGGATATACATGTTCAATGCCAAAGTAAAATCAGACGTTCTTAAAGGTATAATTGATGTAACATCTCCACTTGTGAATGAAGCGAAATTCAACGTGACATCAAAAGGCATTTCTCTGCGAGCAGTTGATCCTGCTCATGTCGCCATGGTTGACCTGGAAATAAAAAGCAAAGCATTTGAGGAATACAAAGCAGACGAAATGGAACTAGGCATCGACCTTGATAAATTCAGTGGTATAATGCGACTTGCCAACTCAGGAGATATGATTTCCCTAGAATATGATGAAGATGCAAATCGTTTAATTATTAAAATCGGAAATCTTGTCAGAAAAATGGGTCTTATCGACACCGCAGGGATGCCTGATTCCAAAGCACCAAACCTCACACTCCCTGCAAAAATCATTATAAAAGCATCAGAACTCAGTCAAGGTGTTCGTGCCTCAGAAGCAGTATCTGATCATCTTACGTTAAGTGTAGATAAAGATACCTTTGAATTATTCGCCGAAGGCGATACCGATACAGTTCATCTGAAACTCCCAAAGGATATGCTTGTGGAGCTTACGACTCAGGGGAAACATAAAAGTCTTTTTTCGATCGATTACTTCAGCAACATGATTAAATCAGTGAAAGGTGACGATCCCATCACAATTTCCATGGGAACAGACAACCCCATCAAAGTAGATTTTGATTTCGCAGATAAAAAAGGACATGTGTCCTATCTTTTAGCCCCGCGCATTGAATCTGACTAATACTATTTTCATTCTTTTCAATGTATATTTTCTGAGGTGTTTCTGTATTATTAAAGAAGGAAATCGATATCGATACATCGGCTTTATCGTTAAATCTTCTGAGAAAAAAAGATATATCGATCGATCAGAACTGTTCAAAGAAATCGAACAAAGATACCATCATTGTTTTCATGCGGATGATAAACTAAAAGGAATCAAACTCATACGATTCGATGGATCATTCGGAATCGTGAAATGCAGCAATACCGAAAAAAAACTCATAACCGATATACTACAATCAATACAAAACATAGGCTCCTATCAGATACAAATATCCACGATTGCCGCATCAGGAACGATTCATGCACTTCTCAATCACCCTTCAATGAAAATAACAAACAGATGCGAGTAAACAACAAGAATTCTTTGTTACAGAGTACCTTAACCTTTTAATCAGATAAGTGAATACTGGTAGCCGTGTTTATCTATGGAAGATGATCTTAGCATCCTTGGGGTTATTCCTTCAGACCGAAAAAAACTTGAAAGCATGGGCATCACCACCCTTGAACAGATCGCTCAAGCTACCGCAATAGGTTTAGGGATGGGAAGCACCAAAGGAACCATGTTAATTCAACGGGCACGCAACATTATCTCCAACAAAAACATTAATAATATCGTAATAAAAGATGAAGATAATGTTGATGTTCATGTAAAAAAAGCGGACCGCGCAGTCGTAAAATCTGTTCTCACGATGCTTGATGTGTACGCCGGTGGTCATGGCAATGCCGCCCTGCAAATAGAAGGCAACATCTTGAAGCTTTCTCGAAAATCCCGCGGGTTTGACACCATACTACAAAAAGCGGATGCACTACTGGAGATCCTTGAATCAAAGAAGAATGGAGAACGCGAACGACATGGAATCTCTTTACCCGATGAGGATTTAATGGAGTTTGCAAAAAAACGCGGATTCAACGGTTTCTGGCAAAATGTGTTTCATGAGATCAAAGGCAACGACATCATGAAAAAAGTGATCGCCGCCAGCATGTTTTCCACATTTAACGAACCAATACACTCATTGATTATAGGTGAACCAGGTAGTAGCAAGACGATGGCAAAAGAAATCATCGGGGAACGGTTCACCGAAATCACGAACATAGGTGCTAACACCACAAGGTCAGGTCTTGTCTGCAACCTGGGAACCGGGGATTTAGGCGCGTTTCCACATTCCCATCATAAACTCGTACTCGTTGATGAGTTCGATAAGATTCCAAAAGAAGACATCGAATATTGTTACGAGTTGTTATCCAATGGAAAATGCACGATTCATTCTGCAAAGGTACATCGCCAGATCGACAGTTATTTCATCATGATCGCTTTTGCAAACCCAAAAACACGGGTGTTTGGGAAAAACGCGCTCGCAGATATTGGTCTTTCTCCACTTCTTATGAGTCGCTGTGCACTCGTCGTTAAAGTATCAGATATTAGCCGTGAGGAACGCATAGATTTATTCCGCAAAAAATTCTACGGTCAAGGAGAAATAAAGGAAAAACACGAGTATTATGATCAATGGGTAAAACTTGCACGAACCTATGAACCAGAGATCACCGCGTCTGAAAAAACCGTTGAACGATACATCCATGAAGTCGATAAGATTGTTCAGCAGCATTATTCCACGAGCCTTCGACGTGATCTGCGGATGTCTGATTATATCCGCCGGATTCCTCGGGCGATTGCACGATCCATGTTTTCCCCTGTTGATAATAATATTGTTCAGGAAGCATTAACATTAATCCAGGAGTCGATTGAAACCTGGTCGTAACCATATTTCATTATTTTTTATAGACATAACTTTTATATATTATTAGTGGATAATAAATCTTAGTTTTGGAGCTGTTTTTCCAACTTTGGAGGAAGGAAAATCATATGCAAAGACACAGTCCGTGGAATAATTTTATTCAAGATGAAAAAGCAACTTCTGAGGAGTTCACATCTCTGCCTGCACTCACTGTTGTCGTCATCGGTTTCACTCTTTTTGTGGCACTTCTTGCCCGCACATATAGCGCATATGAAACACGAGCAGACATCCTTGAAAATTACAAAATAACGGCAGGTATTGTATCAAAACTCACGAATCCAAACTGTTTGTACATACGACCTGGTGGTATCGTTGATCTTGCAACTCTACAAACTCTAGAAGGCAGACTCGCACTGAATAGCACTCGCCACGAATATCAAAATTCATCCATTGATTTTATCGTCCGTATCAACTGGAATAATATTGCTGAAGATTTCCCAATAGAATTACCAGAGACTACTACTGACCGTGTCGCGGTCTCTACATTTATCGATGTGTATCTCAACGAAGCATGCACAATTCCTGCGAAATTCACCGTGATTCTATGGAGGATAGACTGATGAAATACTGTTCATTAATCAGGAACTCCTTTGGTGTTTCCCTTATGTATGACGCGGTTTTTTTCATTGTCCTTGTATCACTCTCAGGTGTTGTTCTCTTACCTGCGTTGAAAAGCAATGTTGCGGTAAACACCTCTGTTGAAACCCATCGAGAACACATTGCTGATGATGCATTGAAAACATTTCTTGGTGCCCGAGCAGATATCTTCAGCTACCGAATCGGCGGAAATATTCTTGATGATGCCGTGAAAAAACTAGGGATCGACAACTCATCAGATGGCCTGTATGGTGCGATCACCACCTGGCTTCTTGCACATGAACAACGCCATAAAACATATGCGAACCTAATTGCAGAAAACCTCGCCTGTCAATTTCATATCCCGTTTTCTGTACTCGGAGTAGATCGATTAAATATTTTTACACAGGACTATGACCAGAAACTACAACAAGACATCGCACAGTTTTTTACTAGTTATCTAGGTGAGAAATACGATTATAATGTGACTGCTTTGTGGCATCCAATCAAAGGCGTACGGTTCGGCGGTGAACTCTTCGTAGGAAAGCATCCGCCGACGATAAATTCCCATGTCGCCCAAAGCACCATCATCATTCCGTATAAACCTAAGATCACTATTGGGAACATGACAATTATTTTTACGAAACACTGGGTGAAAAATGAGTTGTTTAGTGATGAAAGCGGTCTTCATTTTTGGAGATCATCGATTCCTGCACTAGCAAACATCTCAATTATTTTTGAAAACTATACTGCTCATACTGAGGCATCACCATTTCATGACCGTGATGATGCATCTGAAGCAACAAAGGAGAATGTAAGCATTCTTGTGTACGGGTTTTTACTTGATGGCATAAAGAATGAATCAAATGTAACCATGTTTCCTGGGATCTACAACATGACAATCACCTATGGGTTTTCGATATTGAAAAACGCGATCAAAAATTTTTCTAAGGATATGATGGATGCGTTCATCGGCGATGCATGGAGCAGCGTAAACGATGTTTTTTCTGGTTTGAGTGAAAGTTCCGATAATCCTCTTGCAGAAGGTTTTTTAGAAGAGATGAACAACACGCTGCAGACTCTTCTTAACACATCAGTTGGTTCTCTTTCACAAGGATTTGACACCATAGAATGTATCCTTAAAGAGAATGTTACCCGCCTTGTTCACCTCTACCTTGATCCGGCTATTGCGTATCTTATTGACAGAATGTTCGATGCTGTGGATCTGATGATGAACTTTATGGATATGCTCTGTGACTGGTTGTTTGATCGTATCTCCATCAACAAAGCTGAAGTTGTGCTGACGATCTGGGAGGTACGCTGATGAAACATCAGCGTTTTCTTTGTGATGAATCGGCTCGTATCCCCTTTTCAATCATCGGAGTGTTTCTGCTTATCGGCAGTAGTCTAACGACCGCGTATGTTGTTCATCTCGAACAAGAAAAAGCAGACGAGATTACAAGTACGATTGATTTTACCGCTGTCGATACGTTGTTGCGGTATGCAGAATCTGATATCGCGACTGCGCTCAATATCGCAGGGTTGAATGCCTTAAAAGAGATAGGGAAGAAACCCGTGATGATGCCGTCTGAAGATGCGCAACTACAAGGCTACGGTGAAACAGTAGATGAAATCAATGAGAACCGCGTAAAAGAGCAGATCAAAGAGGAGTTAAACATCTACCTCACTGCAACGTATCTATATGATGCGTTCAATGATGGGACGTATGCTGTCAACGTAGTGATCCCAGAGAACGTTAACTATCCGCTCACAAACTGGGAAAAAATAAGTATCAGATCAATGGATTTACAGTTGAAACGCCCTCTTGATATTCCGCTTATCGGTGGCGTTATCGGGCCATCGGTAACCATTGATCATCAGACGTATTGGGTTGCCTCATTCCCAATAACTGTTGAGGTTCGAAGGCTTCAAAAGGATTCAGACAGTGAACAGCTGACCACGCAGGAGATTTCGGTTTCTTCGATTCTGACCACACGATATCCATTGTTGAAAAGCCTGGTAGATGAATACAACCAGACGATCAACGGCGCGTTCTCAAAACTCTGGACTGTTACTACCGTGCTATCTAACGTGTATACCCTTATCCGCGGCTATAAACATTATGGAAGCGGAGAACCGTTGAATGTCGTGGATAACCGACATCTTGGACCGCTAGTGAACGGCGGGTTATTGCTTGAGCAGGGACTTGTGTTCGGCAGCTTAGACCCTTTAGCACTTGCAGAGTTTACAATTGAAACCGGAAAAGCAATCAAAGGTACGAGTAAGTCGGTCCGTGATGCGTTTAACGAAACCAGCGGAGATGGATACAACGTCACAACAACGGAATCAAGCAAAGAAAGCGCAAATCAAGATGCGGGTGACGCAAGCAATACAAGTATTGATACAGCACCAAACGTGAATCTTTCTGATATCGCACAGCAGGTTCTCTATGATACAACAAGTGTCACGCTGTTGTTTCAGAATAAAACCACCCTAATCTGGGCGAATACCACCCTTTCATTAAACGATGGAGCGGCTGATGATATTTCTGAGAAAATAAATGAAATCGTGGAAGCACGTGCCCGTGAAGGATATCACTGGATTGGGATGAACAAGGATTTGGTTCGGAATCAAACCACATCTGATCAGATTACGCAGATAACCGATGAAATGTACAAAGCAGATTTTCATACGGAGGTCTCTCGTAACCCCTCATACATTTTTGGAGATCATATCGGGTATCCGATTGATAATGGAACAGGACCCTGGATGTTTGATAATTATATCTTGATTCAAACGTTTTTTAAACCTCCAAAAGGGTTTATTCTTCCAGATTGCATACTTTTAGGTAAACGGTACAACGTCTCCTGGCATCAAGAGCATTACTGGAGCAAAAAAACCGTGCAAACCTCAGGAAATCAGACATGGGTGAACTGGTCATCTATCACAACAACTGATCTGAACCATGAGACCGTGACATTATCCGTTGTTTTAGATCATTACTCACAATTTCTGGATTCCCAAAAAAATATTCTTTACGATAATGTCGCAGATGTGTTCTACTACAACATAACGGTGGACGATATAAATCTTGAAGATACCCTAGAAACATACAATCACACGTATTTTACACCACACGAAGAAGACCAAATTCTTCATGGATCTGGCGGATATGATTTTTTCACAATCGATGGTATGATCCCTACGCAATGGGAAGCTGAAGCGTGGGCTGCGCTAGAAGAGATCCTTGGGTTGATTGGGATGATCCAGCAGGATCCATCGATTACATCACTAACTTATCCCAACCCTGCTGATCTTATCGAGGCAGTGAAGAACGATCTGTTGACAAAATATACGGTGAAGATGGAACAATATCAAAATAAAACTGCGTATCTGACCCAGACTCTACAAGGAATGGTTTTTCAGAGCGTAGGAAAAAAAACTGTATATGGTGCACGCGACTGGTATGTCCAAGCTGTAAAAGACGCCATAATACACACGTTTTCCGAGGTTGCTGATCAGTTTTCGGATGTTGTCGATAAAAATGTTCCTGGTGAGTTACGTGACCATGTCCAAGATGCGCTGAAGAGCGAGGTCGTTGACCCACTAAAAAATCAATTCACGATCCCGTTTGGCTTTGAGATGAATCTGACACGATACACTGGTTCTGATGTTGCATGGGATGAATCTGTTCGTCTTGCCGTGGATCAATATCCAAATTATTTGTCTGCGTTTGAACAAACAGAATACGAAGGCGTGAACTATTGGTCGCTTGGGCTGAGGAATCTCTGCATACTTGGTCCTACTGGTTTACCGATTTTACCTCCAACACCGGTTACGCCATGGATTATAACACTGAATATGTGGCTGATCGATGTCAAAGGTGAATACGCAGAGTTTAAGGTGATTGACAGCAGCGATGAAACAGTGTTTCATCCGATCCTTGGTCATGAACCACAGATTTATCTGAGAAAATACGATCTTATCTATAACAAGAACGAAACGGTTTTCTTTGGGTATAACTCCCGGATTAATTTTAGTTTCTCAACAGTCGCTTTTAG
>JAPKYE010000016.1 GCA_026394495.1 Methanobacteriota archaeon
GGGTTCGAAGCAACCCGCATCCGGGTGAAAAACCCATCAGAATGCATTTCTGAGGAACTCTGGAAAATCATTGAAACCTGCTATTATAACAGGGATAAGGGGCCGTTCTGTATCGAAGTTGACGGTGAAGAAGACCTTGCGTCTCTTGCCGCGATATACTTGGCGCCATCAGACGTAACAGTAATATATGGATTGCCGAATAAAGGGGTCGTGGTTGTGAAGGCAACCGCTGAGAATAAAACAAAGGTTAAAACCATATTAGATAGAATGTGATTGCTATGGAAATCGAGATTGAATCTAAGAAGAACAACCCGTTGTTGAACAGAACTGAAGTACACTTTGTGATACGTCATACTGGCGAAGGTACTCCTCGTCGTGAGGTCATCCGCGGCGAACTCGCTGGGAAACTAGGGGTTGGAAAGGAAAACATAATTATTGATCATATGACCTCGGATTTTGGTATCCAAAAAACCAAAGGGTACGCAAAGGTTTATTCGTCTGCAGAGAAAACCAAGGCAGAGGAACGAAATCATTTGTTAAAACGAAATAATCTCCCCATGAAAAAAGAAGAGAAGAAAAAAGAGAAACCTGGTGAGGGAGCTGCGAAAAAACAGAAACCTGCAGAAGCAAAACCAGAACCAAAGAAAGCGGAGCCGCAAGCCCCTGCAGAGAAGAAGGAATGATTTATGCAGAAAAGAGAAGTCTATAAAGTGGAAGGCGATAAGATTGTTCGTGTACGCAGGACCTGTCCGAAGTGTGGTGATGGTGTGTTTCTTGGGGATCATAAGGATCGTCTGAGCTGTGGTGGCTGCGGGTATACTGAGTTCAAAGGCAAAGTCCCTGAGAAAAAACCATAAATGAATTGTTGCATGATGCTGCTGAATAATTCTTTTTTTGCTTTTTTTCTAGTGTTGGCCTCGTTTGTTTTCTATATTGGATTGACTTAAACACAAATAAATTTATCTTTTTCTATGAATGATCTGCTTTTTTTTGTAGGAAAACATAATATCTCTGTTTTTGATAGCACAAACTGTTTAGGGTCTGTAGTGTAGCCTGGATATCACAGAGGCCTCCGGAGCCTCTGACTCGGGTTCGAATCCCGACAGGCCCGTATCTGTTATCTGGGAAAAATTTGATCAACAAATCCAAAATAAACGGATTTTTTTTAAAAATTTTTATGATGCTTCTGCTTTTTGCTTTTTTATCTTTGAAACAGCATCAAAACACAGAAATAAACCGTATTCACTAAGGAAATGAAGAAAGATTAATATATAAGTACGTTCATATATTTTTATAATAAAAAATACTTTGAGTTGATGGATATGAACAAAAAAATAGTAGGTATCATACTTTGTACGCTGATGCTAGCAACAATACCACTCGCGGCAGCAATGCCTCATGAAGCTGAGAACGCAACAGAAAACACCGGAATTTTTGATAGAACAGTTGTTCAAGGAATTATTCTTGGGTCAAAAACTGAAGGAAGAGCCACCTCGTTCTTTGCGGTATTTGTACACTATAAAATATACTCGCTTCTTGGTGGAGAAAAAGACTCAGGCGTTTTGATGTTTCAGAAGGTCTCATTCACCGGAAAATTCACAGGAAAAATTGGTCAGTTTTTCATCATGGGGACGTTCCCCGGGTCACCAAAATAATCGTGATACGAGAAGCATCTCATCTCATCTTTTTTTTCCCTTTTCTGAATTTTTTATAAAACCAATACTGAAAGATATTTAAAACGCTACGAATTACCTTACATTGAGGAGAGTAGCTCGTATGATAAAAACACCAGTCATTGTTCTGAACGTAAAAACCTATACTGAAGCAACAGATAAAAATGCGTTGAATATAGCAATGCTTATGGAGAAAATTGGTAAAGAAACTGGTGCCAGTATGGCAATCGCTGTTCAAGCAGCAGATATTTCTCTTTGTACAAAAATCGTTCGAATTCCTGTATTTGCTCAGCATATTGATCCCATTAGACCTGGAAGCAGCACGGGATGGACGTTGCCTGAAGCGGTAAAAGCATCAGGTGCGGTTGGCACATTGATCAATCATAGTGAACATCGATTGGTTCTCGCTGATCTGGATGTGTGCATCAGCCGGGCAAAAGAACTGGGTCTTGAGCAGATTGTCTGTTCTAACAACCTTGCAACATCAAAGGCGATAGCAACATTTTCGCCATCGTTTGTCGCAGTTGAACCACCTGAACTGATCGGTGGGGATATATCAGTAACCTCTGCAGATCCGGGTATTGTTAGTGGCACAGTTACTCTGGTAAAAAACATTGATTCACGAGTGATGATTCTGTGTGGTGCCGGTGTGAAAAACGGAAAAGACGTAAAAAAAGCAATTGAACTTGGTGCTGATGGTGTGTTGCTTGCCAGTGGTGTGGTAAAAGCCGCAGATAAAGAAAAAGTGATCCGTGATCTTGTATCTGGGTTATAAACAAAGAAATTGTTAAGCTTTTTTCAGGGAAAGAATAGCGGTTCGATAATCGTTGCTTTTAAAGATGTAATTTCCTGCGACAAGAACGTCAACGCCGTTATCTATTGTCAATCGTGCGTTTTCGTTTGTGATGCCTCCATCTATTTCTAGGTGTATGTTTCGTTTGGTTTTTGCAATCATTTTTTTTGCTTGCGCAAGTTTTGGTACAACTTCGTCGATAAATTTTTGTCCACCGAAACCCGGGTGAACCGACATAACCAAAATAAGATCAACAAGATCAACGACATCTTTTATTGATTCAATGGGTGTCTCTGGGTTCACTGATACTCCTGCTTTGCAGCCATTGTTGTGGATTTGTTCAATAACCGTAGAAATCTTTGGACATGTCTCTATATGGATAGTAATCAGGTCTGCACCAGATTTTGCAAACGATTCAATGTATCGTTCAGGGTGTTCGATCATTAGATGCACATCAAAGAAAAGATCGGTTGTTGTTCTGATTTTTGAGATTACTACAGGTCCGATGGTGATGTTTGGTACGAAATGGCCGTCCATCACATCGATATGTAGCCAATCTGCACCAGCTTGTTCTATTTTTTTGATTTCTTCGCCGAGTTTTGAAAAATCTGCAGATAAGATTGAGGGTGCGACAAGAACCATGGGAATCAGAAAAAGAGAATGCACTGGTGCTTTATAAATCCAAACGTACGGGAAGCGTTGTTAGCAGATGGAGTCGCATACAAGTTTTTTGTTTTTTTTCTTCCATTCTTCAAGAGGTGTGCTGAATTTTTTTTCAACCTCGGTGCGGTACGTAGGTCCTCCGTTATATGCGCAGAACGGGATGATGCGATCATCTGGTGTTGCGTAATGAATCACACAGCGTTTTACTCGTTCGATATCGTAGTTGTAGGAATCCTGGAAATGCATCGCACCAATGAGCATCGTCTTCCATGTGAATCTCCCGACGGATTTCTTGTTTTTTTCCGAGGCAACCTCTGAGAGGACTTCAACGATGTCGATTCCCTCAGGCATCTTTGTTTTATCGATGTATTCGCCGAAATATTTGTCAAATGTATCTTGAATATCTGTTTTTTTCTTAAGTTTTTTGAATAGTCTGATCAGCATCTGGTATCGTTTTGCTTTATCTGCAAGTTCTTCCATACGCTGGAATAATCCTTCGACATTGACAAATCGAGGAATGGGGGTCACTTCGCCATCGTGGATGAACATAAAGGTTGCATATCCGCAGTGTGGATGAGATGTGAAAATGATTTCTTCACGACCTGATAAAACAGAGATAAGCTCTGAGATAGGTGCAACAATGGGGACTGGGTAGAAATCAGTTTTTTTCAAGAAATCGGTTTGTTTTTCAAGATCGGTGACAAGGTCCGGGATCGTATATCGTTGTTTTTTCAGTTGTTTTTCATCGATTCTACCGGTGAACGACACGGGTTGGAAGTTCACTCCGCGTATCACCTGAGCGTTGTTAATCGCATATTTTACGATCTCTCCGACTTGATCATCGTTCACTGTTTTTACAACCGTTGGAACTAATACTGTTGACAGTGGTTTGGGTTGTACATTTTTACAGTTTTCTATCGCTTTTAATTTTATATCAAGAAGTTTTCGTCCTCGCGCTGTAACGTAGTCTTTATCTCGAAGGCTGTCGAATTGAAGATATATCGTATTCATCCCTGCATCTCGCATCTGCTGGCAGAAATCAAAATCAACCATTTTCAGACCGTTTGTTGCAACCTGGATTTGTGAAAAACCAAGGTCTTTGGCTTTTTTTATGACCTCAAAGAATTTAGGGTAAATAGTAGGTTCTCCACCTGCAAACTGTAGTGCTTTGCATGGGACTGGTTGTTCTGCACGAAGGTTCTCCATCATATGGACAACTTCGTCGTAGGTGGGTTCAAACACGTATCCTGCTGCGTTTGCGTTCGCAAAACAAATCGGACATTTCAGGTTGCATCGGTTCGTTAAATCAATGAGTGCAAGGCAGGTGTGTGAAAGGTGAAGATTACATAGTCCGCATTGCTCCGGGCAGATCGTTGCATCAGTTATAGCTGGGTTTGTTACCCCGATTCCATCATATGCCCATTTCTCTGCTTGGAGATACATGTCTGCATCTGACCAGTAGATATCCTCAAAGTCCCCGTGTTCTGGACAGGTTTTTTTCATGAGTGCTTGTCCATCTTTTTCGTAAATCGTTGCAAGGATGATTTTTTTACAGTCTGGGCAAAGTGACTGGGTTTCTTTTGGTAAACCTTGTTTGAGGATTGATTTTGTGCTGCTCATAAACTCCCTTCATTTAATATTTTATGTTAAGATATTCTGTGTGCTATTTAATGGTGTCGACCAGCAGATTCACAGCAGGTTTGTTTCTCTTCTGTAGTAAACGTATTTTGTTTCATTTTCCAGGTGAATGTTGGGTTTTTTACTGCCAATGCTTCATCTAGTCGTCGTACTTTTGTGTTTGTAGGGGCATTTAACACTGTCTGTACATCTTCATCCGCAATTTTGAGCAACGCGTCAATATAGTTGTCCAGCGATGTTTTTGATTCGGATTCTGTAGGTTCGATCATTAATGCTTCTTTGACTATCATTGGGAAATATATGGTTGGTGGATGCAGGCCGTAGTCAAGCAGGCGTTTTGCAACATCGAGTGCGCGTATCCCTTTTTCTTGATGTAGACGCTCGCAACTGAGTACGAATTCGTGTGTCCGGTGTTCCTTGTAGGGTAGATCATATTTTTTGGAGTCGACTAATTTTTTTTTCATGTAGTTTGCGTTGAGTACTGCGATTTCTGATGCTTCTGTTAGTCCGTCTTGTCCCATCATAAGGATGTAGATGTAGGCTTTGAGTAGTACTGAGAAATTCCCGTAGAATCCTTTGATTTTTCCGATAGAATCCATGTAATTATAGTCAAGTGCGTAATTGTTTTTTGAGTGAATGACACGAGGAACTGGTAGGAATCGTTCTAATTTTTTTGTAACTCCTACAGGCCCTGCACCAGGTCCTCCGCCACCATGTGGTGTGGAGAATGTTTTATGAAGATTAATGTGGACAATGTCAAACCCCATGTCTCCAGGTCTGGCTTTTCCCATTATTGCGTTCATGTTTGCGCCGTCATAGTAGAGGAGCGATCCTGCGTTGTGAACAAGTTTTTGTATTTCGCAGATGTCTGATTCGAAGATCCCAAGGGTGTTTGGGTTTGTGAGCATGAAGCACGCGGTTTTCTCTGATAGTGTTTTTTCAAGTACTGAGAGATCGACAGTTCCTTCTTGTGTTGAGGGGATTTCTGTGACTGTGTACCCAGCCATGGTTGCGCTCGCTGGATTGGTCCCATGAGCAGTATCGGGGAGGATAACATCAGTACGATGATTCTGTCCATTGAAGTGATGATATGCTCGTGTAAGCAGAAGTCCAGTGAACTCTCCTTGTGCGCCTGCTGCGGGTTGCAAGGTGAATGTGTTCATTCCTGTTATTTCGCAGAGCATCTGTTCAAGTTCGTACATGATCTGAAGGCTTCCCTGCACCGTCGACTCATCTTGATTGGGGTGAACTGCTGCAAACGATTCCCATCTGCTGATGTCTTCGCATATCTTTGGGTTGTATTTCATGGTGCAGGAACCTAAGGGGTACATCCCGGTATCGATTCCGTAGTTCATCTGGCTGAGTCGTAGGAAATGTCTGACTACTTGGATTTCTTCGAGGTTTGGGATGTGGAGAGGTGTTGTTCGTTGAAGGGTGGTTGGTAGTTCTGCAACTGGTTTCTTTTTTTCTTGTGGGATGCAGCATTCCAGTTCGTTTAATAGTGGTTCATCGTAGATGGCGCATCGGTACATTTATGCCACCTCCCTGAGAACCGTGAGAAGGTGTTGTATTTGTTCGTCGGTATGTAGTTCAGTCACTCCAAACAATAAACATTGATTCAACGCGGGGAACCATTTGGTGATAGAGAGGCCGATTTGTACTCCTTTTTGTAAAGCTTTTTTGTGTAATGTGTTGGTGTCACCTTTGTATCTGATGACGAATTCATTGAAAAAATTACCCGAGAAAACTGTTTTAAAGCCTTTGATTGATGTGATTTCTTTTGCTAGGCTTTGGCCTCTCTGAAAGTTGATTCTGCTGAGTTCTTCTAAACCGTTGCTTCCAAGCCATGAGAGATGAACAAGTGCTGCGAGTGCGATTAATCCTTCGTTTGTGCAGATGTTGCTGGTTGCCCGTGCTCGTCTGATGTGTTGTTCACGGGTTTGTAGCGTCATACAGAACGCTTGTTTTCCCTCTGTATCTTTTGTTAGTCCGATGATCCTTCCAGGGAGCTGTCTGAGATATTCTGTTTTGCAGGCGAATAGTCCAAGTCCTGGTCCGCCGAATTCAAGGTTTGTTCCAAGGCTTCTGCCTTCCCCTAGGATGATATCGGCGCCGTATTCACCAGGGTTTTTGATGATGCCAAGGGAGAACGGGTCTATTCCGACGACAAACAAGGATCCTTTTTGTTGTATAAGTGCATGGATGGTTTGCACGTCGTCTTCGAAAATGCCGAAGAAGTTAGGGTTTTCTAGGTAGACTCCAGTGGTGTCTTCGTCAATTGTTTTTTTAAGTATGTCTATGTTGAGTTTCCCTGTTTTTTTGTCATAGGGTATTTCTTTTATGATGAGTCCTGCTCCGAGTGTATAGTTTTTGAGAACAGATTTTTTCTCCCAGGAAATGTTCTCCGGGATGAGAAAAGTTTTTCGTTTGTTGATTCGGGTGCACATAAGTGCTGCTTCACCTAGTGCGGTGACGCCGTCGTAAAGTGATGCGTTTGCGATGTCCATGCCGGTGAGTTCTGCTATAATGCTTTGGTATTCGAACATGGCTTGGAGGAATCCTTGGGATGCCTCAGGTTGGTATGGTGTGTAGGCTGTATAAAACTCTGATCGGGAGATGATGGAATTGACTGCGGCAGGGACATAGTGGGGTTTGGTTCCGCCTCCTAAGAAGTTTGGGAGATCGTAATAGGATTGATTTTTTTTTGCTAATATTCTGAGTTTTTGTTCGGTTTGTTGCTGGGTTAATCCTTTTGGTAGGTTGAGAGGTTTCGCCCGGATTTTTTTTGGTATGTCTGTGAATAGTTCGTCGATAGTGTGAAACCCTATTTCGTTTAGCATGGTCTGTTTTATGGTTGTGTTTGGTATGAATTTCATAGAAATCCCCCAAACGGTAAATAGTCAGGTGTTAAAGAAACTTATCATAATCGGCAGTAGTTAAGCGAGCCTGTTGAAAAATTAGTTGATGAAAAAAGAGAAAACATCGTTTGTTTTTTCGTTATTACAAATATTACTTAGATATTTAGATATTCAAAATGGAATCCGTTTTGTTATTTTTTTTCAATTTGACATTATAGCACCAAAGTTTTAAATATGAAAATAAAGAAAGTATAACATAATAAAAGGATGTGATAAAAAATGAAAAAAACCAAAATATTGATGCTGGGGCTGGCGACACTACTCTTGCTCGTAACAATAGCACCAATTGCACAAAGTAAACCAAATATTCAATCAGTAAATGTACAAAAACCAATTCTAATCTGTGCTGTACTTAGTGGGAAAACACTCAATGTTTATACAGCTGATGGACAATTACCTGTTAGTGCGTCAATTAAAATATTTAATGATAAAGGAGTCTTAGTAGACAGAGGATTTACAAATAGTGATGGGTTCAAAGCATTTAAGGCCCCGGCCCTACCAGGTGTCTATACAATACTAGCCGAAAAAAGTGGATTTTCACCAGCAGAAACAACAATTAACATACCTGGTAACAATATTCTAGGCAGAAATGCTTAAAACCAACGAAAAGTAGACCAGTGGATAAAATCTGGTGACGATTGAACAACAACCAACAATCGCCACCTTGAATTTTTTTTATTATTTTAATAAATACCAAATAGCTAGAGACAGAATACCAATAATTACAAAAATTATCCAAAGAATATATGCAAATCTCAGACGTGCAATCCATCGTGCTTTTTTTTTCAGCAGGATCAAAAAAACCGACCAAGTTTTGGATTATTTTCTATTGACATGTTACTGCTTTTTTGTTTCCATCAAAGCTATAATTCTTTTTCGACGGAAGAAATCCTCATGTTCTCTTTCTTCAAGCTACATCTCAATTTATTACCTTATTGCATAGAGTTTCGGGATCAAATTATTTTCAAGAACATTCACTCTTCGTTTCGTCTTCTCAATCTCTATAGTAAGTGATTAAATTCCATATTCAAGATCAGCAAGGTTAATTAATTTTGAAACAAAACCGCTTAATTGAACTTTTGCACCATCAAGCTTGTTCGTATCCTTGTGTGTATATTGGGGTGAATGCATCCTTTATCCCAAAATATTGTTTGTCATTCACCCCATTCACATTTTTCAATATCGACTTGCGGAACTACTGAATCGAAGAAAAAAAGTAAGATACGATGTGGTTTAGTTTTCTGTTAGTACTGCTTTTATGTTGAAATTGCTGATGCAGAGTTCCCATGTTTTCAGGGAGAGTGTGTTCCAGATGTTGTCGTCGATTGTTCCTACGACTTTT
>JAPKYE010000049.1 GCA_026394495.1 Methanobacteriota archaeon
TATGTTGCCCGAAGTTTTGATGTGAATAAACCCGGTTGTCCACCAAAGGAGCTCAAAGGCGGCGTCGTTGGAGGATCTCTCATGCAAGGAGTTCTTAAAGTCGGTGAAGAAATCGAAATCGCACCAGGTCGCAAAGTTGAAATCGAAGGAAAACAAGTGCTGGAACCAATAACGACAAAGATTACATCGATCATCACGGGTGGCAAATCAGTACATGAAGCAACACCAGGAGGACTTCTTGCAATTGGAACCGGTCTTGATCCCGCCAGAGTAAAATCAGATTCACTCGCCGGACATTTAGTGGGTAGACCAAAACATCTCCCAGACGTTTTAGAAAATTTCGCGATTGCTATCCATCTATTGAAACGTGTTGTTGGAACAATCGATGAGCAGAACGTGGAACCCATTAAAACAAATGAACCGTTGATGCTTACCGTCGGAACAGCAACCACGGTAGGGGTTGTTTCCGATATCCGGGAAAATACCGTTGGCGTGAAATTAAAACTAGCGGTATGCGCTGAAGAAGGACAGCGTATCGCAGTAAGCAGAAGGATAGATGGGAAATGGCATCTGATAGGATACGGGGAGATCCAAAAGAGAAAATAGCGGTGCTTGATAGTAGCGCAATTTTGATGCTGTTTGAGTTCTCCATTCAGTTGGATGATGAACTCAGGGGTCTTTTAGGACGATGTCATATTGTTGTTCCAAAACCTGTCGTACGAGAACTGCAAATATTACTGGAGAAAGGGACCGGGAAAAAACGACGTCTGGCAAAACCCGCGCTCAAGTTAATAGCTTCGTATGAATCAGTCGATGTCGACACGAACAATGGAGACGATTCTGTGCTTCTTCTCGCAGAAAAACTTCATGGTGCTATCGTTACCAATGACCGAGAGTTACGATCGCGAGCAAAAAAACTGCTTATCCCGGTGGTTTTTCTCCGAGGAAAACAGATTCTTTGTTTAGAATAGGGGAATGGAGATTTTAAAGGCGAATAGTATTGGAAAGGAAGTTTTTATAAAGAAGACGGGTATTCTGCCTTTCATCGAATCTATAGGATACGCCGGGGTGGCTCAGCTTGGCTAGAGCGCCTGACTCATAAGCACAGCTACAAGGTTCGTAAGCGTTTTGCTAAGATATCAGGAGGTCGCGGGCTCGAATCCCGCCCCCGGCATATGTGTATATCAACGAAAACAATCAGTTTTCGTTATTTTTAATTGAGAAAAATGTTAGAAAACTATTTATATTAATGGAACAATTATAATAGTAGGAATTCTGATTAAAATGACTAAGGCTGTATCCATACTCATCGTCCTCATACTAGTAAGTACAAGTCTGCTTTCACCACTCTCCATTATAACTCGTTCTATAGAACCATCTGTTGATTACGACCCGCTGGTTGACATCGCGGTTACCGTCAAAATCAAAGAAATCCGAGCATTCGATACCATCGACCTACGTACCGACCCTGATTTCTATGTGAAGATATTCATTAACGGAAATGAATACACAAGTCCCATCTGGTATAACACAAAAGTTGTGAAGGATCAGCCATGGTCAGCAACGTGTAATGTCCCTGATGACATTAAATGGGTTAGCGTAACAATACAACTGTGGGACTGGGATCTGAAAGGCAGCAGATTATGCGACATTAGCAGTGACTTTGTAACAACCAAGGATCAATATGACGTTGAACTCATGTACAATATAAAAACAGGTCATTGGGTTGGTGACGACTACCTAGAATCTGACCACACGTATACTGATCCCAGCGGATACGGTCGATTAAACGGTTGTGATGATGGCAGCATCAACCAAAATGACAGGGATTGCGAACTCATATTTGACATCACACAGACTGATCCTGATGGCGATGGGATTCCCTATTGGATTGAAGTGAATGACTATGGCACTGATCCAACAGTGAATGATACGGGAAAGGATGACGATGGAGATGGCATACCCATTGAATGGGAATTCAAATGGGGTACCATCACCTGGTATGATTCCTACTCAAATCAATCTGGATACTATTACATATACTGGCCGTTTGAATGGGAAAACTTCTCCAGTATGGACCCAGATAATGATGGATTAGATAATATCGATGAATACCTAACATCACAATGGGGATCTGATCCGTTCCGACAAGATATCTTTCTAGAACTTGACCAAATGCAAATAGGACCTAACGGAGAAGGAAACCTGATTCCTGAAAACTCAAAAAACATGCTTGTCGAAGCCTATGGAAAACACAACATCGCCTTACACATCGATGACGGTTGCATAGGTGGCGGAGAACTATATCCATTTGATGAGAACGTCTCCTGGGAAGAAATCCAACAGATCTACAGAGATTATTTCCTCCACGGCGATCTCAATAACTGGCGACGAGGCGTATTTCACTATTGTCTTGTCACCTATCATTGTGATGTCTACCATGGATTCGCGTTTCCCTCAGTTATTGATGAAAACCATTCAGTCCTTGTTGATTGTTTCCAGGTCTCAACAAAAGAACACGAAGTCATCCCCTTTGAATACCCGATCCTTCGAATCATTGGACGAAAAAGCCTTAATAAACAATACCATCGAGAGATCATCTATGCATCAGCGATCATGCATGAAACCGGCCATATTCTCGGCATCGACAACGGAAACACACCAGGATGCGACAACCAGACAGGAAAATTCATCTGGCAGAAAAACTGGTGGGTCTGGTGGAAATATCAAAGCGTCATGAACTATGGATACATGTACACCTTTGTGGATTACTCAGATGGTTCCCGAGGGAAAAACGATTTTGATGACTGGGACCGAATTGATTTAACACTATTCCAAATACCGCATTATAATAGTTAAGACACAATTTTTTCTACCCATTTACCAGATCCTTCCCAAAGCTTAATCGAACAAATAGGAATTTTTCCATGAAGCTGCTCAGAAATCCAGTTCACAATATGCTCTGCGGTAGGGTTCTCAACCACCTTATTTAAATCGCGATGATCAAGTTTCTCAAGAACCTCCCGACCTACGATTTCTTTTAACTTCGAAAAATCAATGATCATCCCATCTTTTTTGATGTCCCCCTCAACGACGATTTCAAGTTTGTATGTGTGTCCATGCATGTTTTCACATTTCCCCTTGTAATTGGGGATATAATGGGCTGCATCAAAGTAAAACTCTCTGCAAAGTCTCATTTTTCTATGTCTCCGTTCAATCATGAAAGATACAAGGCATTATAAAAACCATGTGTTTTTGTACAGCGTCACCATTTCTTCATGTTGTATAGCATCAAATAACTCACGTACGGTTTTCTTCAAAAGAGGATGAATAACATCAGGGTTCACATCCATCAGAGGTATCAACACAAATAAACGCTCATGCAGACGAGGATGAGGAATAACCATATCATCATTCTTAATACAGAAATCATCGTACAACAAGATGTCGATGTCAATAGTTCTCGGTCCATTTTTCACAGTATTTGTTCTTCCGAGTTTCTGCTCAATTGATTTCAAAAAAAGAAGCATCTGCTCTGGAGTACTATTCGTCTGAACTTCGATAACACAATTAAGGAAATATGACTGATCTTTAAACCCTATCGGTTCGGTTTGATACAAAGGCGACACTTTTTTGATCTCATCCACATCTTCGATGAGTTTCAGTGCATTTCTGATATTGTCTTCTTTATCACCCATGTTTGAACCTAGACTAAGATAAACAACCGACATCAAACACCTCGGATGGCATCAACCACCTGAACTACCCGTTTGCATTCTTTCACATCATGAACACGCACGATATCTGCGCCATTCATAATAGAAACAGCAACCGCGGCAAGAGTTCCTTCTATTCGATCATTTGCAGATAAACCAGTTAATTGACCGATAAATGATTTCCTTGATGGCCCAACGAGCAACGGACAGCCAAGATCAGTAAACTCTCCAAGACGTTTGATGATCTCAAGATTATGCTTCAGGGTTTTCCCAAAACCAATCCCAGGATCAACAATAACATCAACAACACCAGCATTATGTGCAAGAGCGACACGATCTTTGAGAAAATTTTTCACCTCAGCAACCACATCACCATAAACTGGATTCTCCTGCATTATTTTTGGTGTTCCTTTCATATGCATGATGACCACAGGAACGTTATATTCTGCTGCAAGTTTTACCATTTTTGGATCATGTAACCCCGTGATATCATTAATCAGATGAACACCTTCGTTTAGGCATTCCTTAGCAACAGTTGGTTTATACGTATCAATAGAAATCGGAGTCTTCAATTCCTGCACCAGATGTCTGATGACTGGGAGAACACGCGCAAGTTCCTCTTTTTCCGAAACAGCCAATGATCCTGGTCGCGAGCTTTCCCCACCAATATCAATAATATCTGCACCCTGAGCAACCATGGTTTTTGCGTGATCAACCGCGGTGTTTACATCAGAAAATAATCCGCCATCAGAAAAAGAATCAGGGGTGACATTTAAAATACCCACGATACATGTTTTATCTAACTTAACTTCATATTCTCTGCAGATAATCTTTTTTAAGGTCTTCATCGTAGTAACTACATCGCAAGAATCTATTAAAAATTAATGCTTGTCCCCCTACCTCTTTAGATGCATAGTATTTTAAATCGTTACGTGATTTAGAACCATGGAGGGTTAATCTATGGGAAAAGACCACACCGCAGAAGAACTCCGGATGAAAGCACATAGTATCAACTGCGAGTTATATGAAGAAGGATTATCACCAAGAGATATAGAAATTATTGGATATTACCTGAACAGGATAGCTGCGAGTTACCTGAGTTATTTTACCCATAAAGATTACGAGAAAACAATAAAAGAAGATGCCATGGATGTCGCAAGAGAACAGTATACGCATCTCTAAAAACATATTTTAAGAATTAAAAGATGGATTATCAACGATGCTTTCGTATGCGAAATTAGGTTGATGCTGGGGAAACATCATAGACGAGTTTTGTTATCCCTGTCGCAAAAATGTAGCTGAACAGGTTTGCAAGTAACGATATCAACACTGCTTTTGGAAGACTCACCTCTACGGACAATGCATTAAATAAGATGAAGATCATTACGATCTCAACAAGAAACACAATCGTCTCAAGGACAAACACATTATTGTAGATAAAATAGTACACAAAATTCACTAAAGGATTCGTGATGCCGTTAATCACGATGGAAAGAAACAGCAATGCCAAAGGCGGCGACTGCACTGTTGCAAGATACACAAAAAACTCTATTACAATAGTGAGAAACAACACAAAAAGGATACGACCGTTGCTCCCCGTATCTACCGCACTATGAAATGCCGAACACACATTCAATATTTTTGAGAACCGCAAATCCATTTTGTTTTCTGTTTTTGAGTCAAACATATCTTTCAATAGCTGAACATATTGGTCTTTTGGAACCGTTGCTTTCATTTGATGAGAAAATCCTTTTTGAGAAAGTGCATCAACGAGTTTTTGAAATCTTGGTTCAAACGAATCAACAATATTTACTTGAGTTGATTTTACGGTTTGAATATTCACTGCTGAAGAAAACGATGCAAGAATAAACAGAAAAACTATTCCAATACTTCCAAATACGATAGTCTTGTGTATTTTTATCCCCCTTAATCTTATGTTAAACCAGCTATATAATGTTTTCTCCTGTATTTTGTTTCATTTTATTACGTTTATCATCCTTGTTTTTACCTGCAACATTTTTCGATACAATGCCCGTGCAGAGCATGCTGTACAAAAAAAGTTTCGATACATCAAACCGAAGCATAACATATTTAACCTCCGTTTATATTCATGTGTTTTGGAGGATGGATGTATGATAACCCCCACAGAAGAATATGGCCAATATGCTGGAAAGATATGGGAAATTTTAAATGCAATGGGTCCTCTTTCAGAGACCAATTTGTTAAAAACAACAAAACTTGATGAAAAAACATTTCATGCTGCAGTTGGATGGCTTGCCAAAGAAAATAAGATATGCAGAAATGGCACGATCTACAAACTAGGAGAAAGCAATTTAACACCAAAAATAGGCGCCGATGCTGGTAAGGTATGGAAAACTCTTGATGCCTGGGGCGAAGTAGATGTCTCAAATATCACGAAACTTACACAAATCGACGAAAAAGAAGCGTATTCTGCTCTTGGATGGCTTGCCAGAGAAAACAAGATTGATATAAAGAAAACAAAACTAAAGGACCGGCAAGTTAAATTCCGATTAAAATAACCTCCGAATCCGCTCAAGTAAAATACACGTTTTACATAACTTTTGAGATGTCGGCTCCCCACACTGCAAACAATGGTTTAAATCAACAGGCGGATATTTTTCCATAAGCATTTCTCGGATGCACTCATAGCTTTGAAAAATACTATGACGCGTCCCAGGGTTCCGATACTCAAGATCATCGACGATGCAGCGGAACTGACCACGTAACGCACGTGTCGAATACGGACATTCAGCATTATGAAACTTCATATTTTTTACAAACGCATACAGCATCATCTCTTTTTCGGGAATCGTACGAACCGGAAGAACCCTTGGGATAAGACCCGGTTGAATCCTCTCATGCGGACCTAACCGAGCAAGCTTCTGCATATCTCCATTCACAAAATTCATGAGAATCGACTGCGCCATATCATCAAGATTATGACCCGTGGCAAGCTTATCCACCCCAAGATCCTTTGCCATAGTATTCAAACACATCCTGCGAAACACCCCGCAATACGAACATTCCCCAAGATCATCATGAAGAGCTGCGATCTCATCCATCGTTTTCCCCACAGCATCCTTAAAAGAGATCACATGATGCTCAATTCCCAAAATATTACAGTTCTTTTGTACAACCTCAAGGCTTGCATCCCGGTAACCTTTGATCCCCTCATCAACCGTGATCGCATACAACTGAACAAGCGGTCGACTCTCAAAAAGATCATGCAACAGATGAAGTGTTACAATACTATCTTTTCCTCCAGAGACCGCAACAGCAATCCGACTGTTATTCATTGTTTTTCCTTGCTTCTTCAAATCCTTTTTCACGCGACGTTCCACAAACTCAACAAAATGCTGGCTGCAGAGATGCGCGCCACTATACCGAATAACCGTGATTGCAGGTTTATGACATTTACTACAAAGTATCATAATCAAAAAAGCAGGAATCATTCAAAGATAAAAAAGTTATGGATGATTAATTGAGTCAACAGAAAGCTCAAACGCAATAATAGGATGCTCCAAAGAAAAAGCAGAGATCGTCCTTGGATGAAGCTCACCAAACACACCGATCTCGACGTTATTTTTGCGTAACGATGCACATCGCCCAGGGATAAACGCAGGATGCTTACTCTCCTGTATTTCATAGGAAGTCCCAATATCACGACATACAGCCTCAACAAGGGATTTACAAGAAGTGAAGTTTGCTTTTGCATCGATTTTCAATGCAGCAAGATGCCGACGGTTCTTTGCATCATGATCCACAATAAAACCAAGTTCAAAGATCTGCTGAGGCAACGGATGATGCCGATTCTCATTAAGAATCGAAAGCATCGAGGGCAACAAACTCACACGAAGACACGAATACTCCTCACCTATCGGGTTCTCAATCTTCACACAATCACTCTGCGGTAACCCCATATTCGTGAACTCTGATCGTTCATTTGAAATCGTAAACGTGGTCACCTCGTTATACCCAAGACCGATCATGATGCTTCGCAGATTCTCACACAAATCATGCAACGGCAAAGTTTTCCCAAAGGTTAAATCATTCACAAAATCAGTGGTGAACCTATCAAAACCATACCCAATTGCAACATCCTCAACAAGATCAATTTCATGAAGGATATCAGCACGCCACCCAGGAATCATCACCGACAACACATCTTTCTTTGAAACAGTCGCATGATACCCCATCTTCGCAAGACAATCAATAATCTGCTGCTCATTAAGTATTGTCCCAAGCGTTGCATTCACATAGGAAACAGAAAGCATTTTTTTCATTGGTTCAAGATTTGGAGAAACAAAAATAGTTTTTCCATCATGAATCGTAGTCGAATGAATTACGCCGCCCCTCTCCGCAAGCGCAGTCGAAATAATGTTCAAAGCATAATGAACTGCTTTCTGATCAGTTCCAGTCACGTCAATGAACAGATCCTTCGTAAAAGAAGTAACCTCGGTTAAACATCCATTGATAATCGGTGGGAATGAAAGCACATTGTGATGGGCATCTACAATCAACGGATAATGATCATATCCCTTGAGGAGATGAGCATAAGCAACCCCTTTTTCATGTTTCTGCAAGATCTCCTCAAGAGTCATCGGTTCGGTTTTCCCAAGAGGAACAAACGATACCGCCTGTGGATCCACAGCCTTGTACGTGAACGGAGGAGTAACAGGCTCAACGTTATGGACACCGATCGCAACTTTTTTACGGTTCCGCCCCAACCCAAGATGAAGCTTCTCCTGCAAATCCATAAGCGATCTGATCAAATCATCAGTCATATTCACATTTTTCAATAGAGCGGTTGCGATAAACGGCCTAACAGTTTTCACAGATAGATCAACAGTCGTCATCACATCTGATGAGTTCAGAGGATACACTGTAAGCCCAGTCTTATATCCAAAGAACGCACGGGCAGCCCTAGATATTCCTTCCACAGATGTTAAATCAGGTCTATTTGGGAAAAACTCGATACTAATCGCATCACCATCAACCGAATCAACATCTGCGCCAATCATCGGCAGTTTTTCGATTAACTCATCCTTTGAAATCTTATGACCAAGCAAGGCAATGAAATCCCGATAGTCAAAGGTGACAACTGGCATACAATCACAGGGAAATATCATGGTGGTATATTTGATTTTGGTGAACAAGGACATTGCTTTTATGTGTTAGGACAGTGCTTTTATGTTAGCCTACTATTTTATATACAGGAGCTGTTATTGATGCCGAAACCTGCATGAAAACATTAATATTAAACATCGACCGCGACGATGATTTTGGGAGGAAGGCAAACGTCAAAAGCCCGATCATTGGCGTTGAGCAGAACCTTGATGCCGCAAACAAACTCGGTCGAATTGATCCAGAAGACTCAGATTTAAACGCGATTTTTCTTGCGGTCGCCACCTACGATACATTAAAAAAAGAAGGAAAAGACGTAGAAGTAGCAACCATCTGCGGACATATCAGCGTCGGCGTGAAATCAGATCAAATTCTCGCCGCACAACTAGAAGAAGTCATCAAACAAACCGACGCAAAAGACGTTATTTTTGTGAGCGACGGCGCAGAAGACGAATATATCCTCCCCATCATTCAATCACGCATCATGATCAGTTCAATAAAAAGAGTGACAGTCAAACAAAGCAAAGCACTGGAAGACACCTACTATCGGATCATCAAACTCCTCGATGACGATAAAGTAAAAAAACAGTTCATGTTCCCAATAGCATTAATCATCATTGTCGGAGCAGTCTTTGTCTTACTGGATATGGTCGGAAGCGGGTTTGGTGCGATTCTGTTCACCCTTGGAATGTATCTCCTGATTCGTGTCTTCAACGTAGAAAAAAACATCATTGGCATCTGGGTGGAAATCAAATCCGGGTTTCTAACCGCAAAAATCTCCTTTTACACCTACATCGTCTCCATCATTGTACTAGGGATAAGCATGTTTTATGCATGGAACCTTGTCCAACCAGACATCGCAGAAGGAATACCATGGATAATTCCGTTACTGTCGTTTCTAAAAAACATTGTCTGGGGCATTGCAGCAGCCGGACTAATCTCTGTATTTGGACGGGTCACTGACATCTACGTACGAGAAAAAAAGGTACGCTGGTCCTACTGGATCATCCCGTTTTCACTACTGGGGTTTAGTTTTATATCATCAGCAGTGTTTGAATCATTGTATATTTCCCTGCGCACAAACATTGCTCTTGACCCATTCTACACACCAACATTCATCGGAAACATCGCAGTCGGAGTACTCATCGCATTTATCGGCGCGGTCACCTATCACTACATCAAAGATACGTATGGCACCGAGAAACATGAACTGGAGATAGAAAAAACAACGACAATTCATGCAAAAAAAACATAACCGCAATAAAAAAGACTGGTTATATTTATAAACAGACATGTATTCTGCCAGAATACCTATGACACTACTTGAAATCCTCATAATTTTTTTCGCAATCGTTGGAACCTATGCAGCACTCGTATACATCCTGCATAAAAAAAAAATACTACAGAAATACAATATCTCTTTTTACGGACCGATGCTGATGTGGCGAACGACCAAAGGACGTGATTTACTTCGTCGCATTGCAAAAAAAGAACGGTTTTGGACATGGTTTGGAAACTTTGGAATCATCCTTTGTTTTGTTTTCATGATCTTCATGGTTGTTCTCTTGATTCTGCAAGCCTGGTCTATCCTTGGATACACACCAGAACAAATAGAACAACTCCCAGGGCCCGAGGTCGCACTTGTTATACCTGGACTCAACCCGATTCTCCCACTAGAATATCTAGGATATATCGTACTAGCACTCGTCATCGCGATGGTGGCCCACGAATTCTCCCATGGGATTCTCACCTATGCAAGCAAATTGAAAGTAAAAGCACTCGGCATCATTTACCTGATTCTCCCACTCGGCGCATTCTGCGAACCTGATGAAGAAGACCTTCAAAAAACCAAACCAGGGAACCGAATGCGGATCTTCGCAGCAGGTCCTACCATGAATTTTCTCGTGGTCCTCGTCTCAATTTTCCTGTTATCGTTCATCTGCATGTCCTCAGTGCAACCTGCTGCATCTGACGGCATATGCGTACTATCAGTTAGTGATGATACACCCGCAGCAATCATAGGGATCACCAAAGGCATGATTATCACATCCATCAACGACACACCAGTAACAAACACGACTGATTTTGTTTATATCATGGAACAAACCCATACGAACCAGACGGTAAACATCTCCTACGTGAAAGGCAAAAACCACTACAATGAGACAATCACCCTATCCGACAAATACCAGGAGTACGCAAAAAGAGGATACCTAAACAATGAATCATTCAAAGATAAAGGATACATAGGCATAGGCCCCTCAGTGATGCATAAGGGATTTCTTAAAGTGTTGAAGAACCCGTTTGTAGAATTTCCAAATGGATTTCTGTTGTTTTACGTTCTACCACTCTTTGGATATTTCCAAGGATACAACCCGATAGCTGCACCATTCACCGATTCCTACATTGTCACCGGTGTACTCGGTGCGATTCCCCTAGATTTGTTCTGGATGACCGTAAACGCATTATACTGGATATTTTGGTTAAATTTCGCGGTCGCAGTCTTTAACGTTCTCCCAGCGGTTCCCCTTGATGGCGGATACCTGTTCAAGGATGCCGTATATGAATCCGTGAGACGAATTAAACGTGATGTTACAGAAGAGAAACGCCAAAAAATAGTAAAAAATATTTCCCTTGCCATCTCGCTTGTGATCCTATTTTTAATTATTTTTCCATGGCTGATCAAATACATCTAACCAATAAAACGCACAGAAACCATTAAAAAAACATCCACTGTTCTCTTTATAGTGTTACCATGATGAATGATACAGAAAAACAACTCGTGTTCTACTTCTTTGAAATCATTGCAGCAGTGCTTATTGGTTCCTTTGTCGCAATCTCATACAACGAATGGTACGGTGCTCTTGCCGGGGGACTCATGTTACTTGGCTCCATGACATTCAACATCCTCTTTTTCAAAAAAAATCTGGCAACAGAATCCACGGTTGCCTTTGGTTTCATCTCACTTATTACTATAAGCATGGGATTATTTTATACATACGGAACAATTTTTGCAGTCATCTCCGTACTCATCATTCTCAGCATCATCTTCGTTTTTATATTCATCACAAAGAAACAAACCTAACAAAAGAACAAAAAATCAAAACATAAGATGATGTTTTTTAAAAAGAAAGAAGAAAACAACTCAAAAAAAAGGTTAGGTAAGAAGCTCTGCGCCTTTCTCAACCACAACAGTACAAGGAGTCGGAACCTTCATCTTAGCTTTTCTCAAAGCATTTTTTGCGTTTGGATAAAACTGCTGCGTCGTATTAATCGTCGCAATAGTCTGATGAATATGCACGCGCGCCGCGGTACCAACAGGTTTCCCAAACGCTTTCCTCATCCCCATCGAGACACGGTCTGCACCTGCCCCAGTAGCCTGCTTGTTTTCCCGGATAACATTATGCGGAAACACACAGATACGCAACCTATAGTTAGCAAGACCAGCTTCTTTTTCCATGATTCTATTAGCAGAGATACGCGCAGACTCAAGCGCATTATGCCTGATCTGACAGTTCTCACCCGCAACAAGAGAAAGCTGAATAGGAAAATCCGTGTTTTTATTCCCCATATCAAACTGAGTAATTCGCGATGCAGGGACACCACCCATATATTCTCGCCGTGTGGTCGCCTGACCTTTAACCTCTCGGTACATGCTGCCTGGTTTTCGTGACATAAATAACTCCTATTCCTCTAATGACTAAGGAACATCGAAATAAGTAGGGTATTTATAACTCTTTTTACAAAAAATCGCGGGATCTTCCCCTATAAAAAACACACAATCTATTCGCAAAGATCCGCAAGATACTCTTCCATATGATTATAAAGCTTCGTCAATTCGTTGCTGAATTCTTTTAAGATTTTTCTTTTATGATCAGAATTATCAGTCTTAAAAAGAAAATCCTCAATATCGTTCACCACTTCCCCAAGAATCGTATCCTTCCACTGTTGAAACGGGATCGCATTTAACTCTTCATCTTTGGTACTCTTCAATATTCGTTCAACGACTGTCTCAGCCTTCATGTTATTCATACATATCACTTTCCTCCCGTTCTTAAATCCTTCTTCGTATAGCTTTGAAGATAATACAAATACTTCTTTATAAACCCTTTTCCTGCAAAGATATCTAATGATTAGTACCATAACATTTAAAACAGCTATCAACTTGCCTACATTGGTAAAAGAAGAAAAAAACAAGAGGCATCAAATGAAAAAAAACAATGTTGTTATGCCTGGTGATCAGCTATCTACGTCAGAAGAACTATTACCTGGCGATGGCACATTTGAAGAAAACGGAATCATCCGCGCATCCCGAATGGGAACCTATCATGTTGACGAAAAATACAAACGAGCAAAAGTACAACCACTCACCAGCATCCCAGTCATCTTACGAAAAGGAGACATCGTCCTCGCACGAATAGCGGTCACCAAACCATCCATGATCATCACAGACATCATCCACGTCATAGGAAAAGAACGATCCATCTCAGGAGAAACAAACAGCACCATCCATGCATCAGAAATCTCCCAATCATACATAAAAGACGCATCCACCGAATACAAAGTAGGCGATATCGTCCGCGCCCAAATCATCCAGGTTCAACCCAGCATCCAACTCACCACAAAAGGAAGAGAACTCGGCGCAATCAAAGCACTCTGCACCAAATGCAGACGACCTCTTGTAAAACATGACAATGCCCTTGAATGTCAAAACTGCGGAAACAAAGAACGACGAACCATTGCACCAGACTACGGTAATGTTGATATCAAAGCACTCTAAACCAAAAAAAAACAATATGAAGGTGAAATGAATAATGCAAATCAAAGCTTTAAAGAAAACAGATAAAGAACTTGAACTAGAAATCACAGATGAAAATGAAACCATCTTAAACCCGATCACACACGCCCTCACCGAACACGAAGACGTCGACTACGCAGCCTGTTTTATTGATCATTCATTCTCAGAAAAACGACGATTACTCATCCGTGTAAAAAAAGGCAAAGCCGAAGATGTATTACGAAAAGTCGTGAAACAACTTGAAAAAGAAGTAAAAGAATTCGGAAAATTTTTTGATGAAAAAACCAAGAGTTAAAAGTAGATGACCCGGATCATCGACGCAGAACACAACATAGGCATTGAAACCTTTTTTACTAAAAATAAGGGAATCGAAGGAAAACTTCGAACCATCCCTGAAGATTTTATCGTCCGAGAACGGTTCCTCTACCCAAAACAAAACGACAATGGCACTTTTACCATCGCAGAGGTTACCGCAAGAAACTGGGAGACAAATCTACTCCTCCGAGAACTTGCAAACAAACTACATATCTCACGCATGCGCATTGGGTTTGCAGGCACAAAAGACAAACGCGCATGCAGCACACAACTCATGTCGTTTGCAAATGTTCCACCGGACATACTCGCCAAAATCAATGTCCCTGACGTCCACATCGAACACATCTACCAATCAGACCGACAGGTTTCCATTGGGGATCTGATCGGAAACTGTTTTGATATCACCATTCGAAACATCGACAAAAAAAATACATCTGAACACATTGAAAAAACAACATCACAAATCAACAGCATACAAGGGTTCCCAAATTTTTTTGGTGTACAACGATTTGGGGTCATAAGACCAGTAAATCACCTCATCGGAAAAGCACTTCTCTCAGGAGATTTTGAACAAGCGGTGATGACCTATATCGCCAATCCAATGAAAGGAGAAGACAAAGAGATCTATACACTTAGAGAAAACCTACAAAAAACCTATAATTTTGCTGAGGCATTACAATCCTACCCCCAAGTGTTATCCTTTGAAAAAGCAATTCTTAATAGACTCGTCGTCAACCCCCATGATTTCATCAGTGCATTCACCGCATTACCAAAAAACCTTCTCACCATGTTTATCTACGCATACCAATCCTACCTCTATAACCAGATCCTCAGCGAACGAATCAGACAAAAACTATCATTCAACCAAGCAACAGAAGGCGACATCGTACTGCCCATCAGAAATAATATCGTGGCTGAAGACGAACACATCCTTGTCACCACAACAAATCTTGAAAAAGTGAACATGCAGATCAAAAAAGGAAAAGCAATGATAAGCGCACTACTCGTTGGTAGCGACAGCACATTCTCACAGGGAACAATGGGTGAAATCGAACATTCTATCATAGACAAAGAACATATCAAATCACAGGATTTCATAATCCCTGAACTACCGTTTCTCTCCTCATCAGGCACACGCAGAGCGATACTTGCCGCAGTCAACAATCTCACCTACACAATACAAAATGATGAGTATTATCCAGATAAACAAACAGTGCAATTGCATTTTGAACTTCGTAAAGGCTGCTACGCCACAGCGCTCCTTAGAGAATTCATGAAATCAACAGACATCACATCATATTAAATCAATAAAAACTATTACCTTTTTTTCGTATCTTTATTTCTTAATAATAATGTATTCATTTAGAAAACCGTTGACTATCCACTTCAGTTTTACAAAATTTATTGATTTTTTTCATATATTTTATCATGATGTTCAAATGTTTGAAAGATGATCGTATCGTTTTTAACATGAAAAAGCAAGACATAACTACCGATATGAACTCGTTTATATTCTTTCAGTTTTCCTCTAAGGTTTTTAAAATGCTGTATCGTGGTTTCATCAGAAGATGCGATTTTAAGCATTTTCTTAGTGAGCACACGATAGGTTTGTTGATCCCGTTTCTTAAGAAGCGTTATGGTTTTTTTCAGATCATCCGATATGACAACCTGAAATGTCATACAGTTGCCAACCACTGCCTCAGTTGTTCTTTTGTCATCGGTTTTGAATGTTTTCCTTTTTCGATTCCTTTTAATTTCTTTATAAATGCTGCAGAGATGGGTAATTCGTCGACAGGATGCCAATCGATCTTTTCACAGAGACGTTCTTCCTCTTGCGTCAGGTTACCTGTTTTTGTGTATTTATGGAATAGATACCTTTTCACAAGTTCTTCTCGTCCGATTTCCGACCAGTTCACCCAAGGGAATTTTTCAAGCCGTTCTTTAAATGATTTATCGATGGAAATAGTGATACAACCCAATTTAAAGATCACCTCGTGCATGAAGTTTCTCCAGTTGTTCTAATTTTTTCTTTAGCCCTTCTTTGAACACCTCAGGCCAGTTGACGTCAGGCTGCAATGATAGTTTTTTCTTCAGATCATCCGAGATTGCAAAGGTTAGTCTTACCATATATATCACTTACTGCATTTGCATATAGTTATGTATTTGCATATTTACTATATAACTTTTTTGGTGGGTTCTTAACCAATCGAATGCGCAATCGACGAAAACATGTAGTTTGCGACAATCACCGTAGATGTTAAAACCACTACTGTCACAGGCATCACTTTGCCAAGCGAATACATAAACGCCGCGGTATCATCTCCTTCATCGATACCGTTTGTGAACCGCGTAAGCAACACCACAAGCTCCAAAATATATATCCCAACAACAAGAACAAAATACTCCGGTCGAACATTTTCAATAGCAAACGAATCAGCTACCTGAGAAAGAACCGATGGCATATCTGCAACAGCATCAGTTGGGATCGCACCTGACATTGACGAAAGAATCGTAGAAATCAACTTCGTGATCGCAAGCGTCACCCCCGCGATCAACGGTGCAAACAACGCAACAGTCGACCGCAACGTAGATGTCAACTCATACAGATTATCTTTAATCTTATGTTCCACCTCCTGCAACTCCTTCAAATGATCAGCAATCTTCACAAGAGAGATACTCACCGCCCGCTGACTGCGCGAAATACCTTCCACAAACAGTCGCATAATCGCCTTGATACGATCAGAGTACACATACCGAAGAGACCCAAACTCGCTACTAAACAATGCATCCCGAAGATCCGTATGCATCGCAGTAAGATTATATCCAGTCTGCTGAAACACTCCTGCGATTTTTGCATCACCCATCGTCGTCGCAGCATACAAAAAACCTTCCTCAGGAGATTTCTCTTCAGCGATACGTTTCCCAAGAATATACAACGCGTCGCTAAACTCATTTTCCATCTGTTTGATCTCACCCCTGATTTTTATATACGGCGCATACACACTCAGACAATACAGCGAAAGACCCACCGCAATACCCCAGATAATAAACAACGTGACAGGGACAAACCCATTCTCATCAAAAAGAAACCCAAACCAACCAAAAAAAGAATATTGTGTTGGCAGAAAAAGAAAAACAACGCCCGGAAGAGCAACAAAAAAACCAACAAGAACCGCAAAAAGCAACCGTCTGCGTTTGTGAATACCCAAAAGTTTCGGATGATCAAAAGGGATGACCGGTGGCGAAAACGTTGCAGGTCGCGAAAGCAAAATCTTACGCATATACAAAAAAATAACCAGTGGCAAAAAAACATTATATAGGAAAAACACCTGAAAAATCGTGATTTTTACTCCAACAAGCCCTGTCGCAGGAAGCATCGCAACAAGAGCAAGCGGAATCATGATGCCAATAGAATAAATCACCATGGTTGGCTGCTGCAGCTTACTTGCAAACTGATTCATCATATCCCGCGTTCCTTCTAATGAAACATCCAACGCTCGATTCAACGTAATCGTCCGCGATGCCTCATCACGTTCCTGAATAGAACTGCGAATCAAATGCAAGGACCGTTTGAAATAATCACACCATTTTCCCCACCTGCTCGCAAAATCCGTCAGCGCATCATCAATTCCATGATAGACCCTAATTTCCATATCCCACAGCATCTTACGCAGATCACACGATAGAGACGTCGAAGACTGCTGCGCAGCAAACTTCACGCTGTTCTCAAGATTTGGTACAAGTTTCAGATACATGACAAGATAACTTAAAATCTCCGGGACGTCACCAAGAGAATGAATCTTCATGTAATGCGCATAGGTTTTTGGGTAATTTGCCACAAGATTCATCACCACAAGCGGAACAGCAACAGATGCGATACCCATAAGAAGAATTGTTCCCACATCCACATCACCTAGACGAAAACCATATACAAACAGAACCAAGATATCAAACAATAAAAAAACAAGAAAAGAAATCAATGCACTCACATAAGCAAAACAAAGAATATCACGAGGTTTTACATCAAGACCAGAAAACTGAAGAACCTCACAATATTCCTTAGAAAAATACCGATTTAGCCTATGACTCGTATTCTTTTTATTTGAAATCACCCAGGAAAAATACTTACCTGCGAATCGCGAACCGCACTCAAACCAATGACCAGAAACGCTCATGCTCGTCGCTCCAAATACGATTGAAACCAGGCGGTCCACTGTTTCTGTACCAAACGATAATCCACTGTTTTTTTCAGTATTTTACATTCTTCAATGAACATCCACAACGCATTGTTCGCATCACGATTCACTGGTGCCTCAAGCAGATCAGGGTTCTCTGTACTTTTCTCAACAATCATGGATTTAACCGCAGTCCTCAATTTGATGTTCTGCAGCGCTTTTTCAACAGTTATCCCCCATTTCCGAGCAATCATTCGAATCAACTGCGACTGTCCCATATCTAAAAGATCTGTCGAAAATAATTCATCTTTTACCGCATCATATATCATAAGATCCTGGAAGATTTTCTCAGGATCCGGCGTCGTTGTCCAACCTGATTTTGTAATCTCAGACACCTGAAGAAGCCGGCGTTTGCGTTCCATACCACCCTCTGCACGGATCGGAGCAGCGATCACCACCGCATCCACTGCTTTAAACGAAGTCGCCGGCACCCCAATATCATAGACGACCCGCTCAAACACATCACGTGTAGTTGAACCATGAATAGTCCCCATGATCAAGTTTCCAGCTGCACCAATTCGCATCGCCTCAAACAGCACCTTTGCCTCGACACCACGGACTTCCCCAAGAACCAACACAGATTCCCCCAGACGCAACGCGGTACGCAACGCAACAGCTGGATCGACCTCTGTTGATGCAGCACCAGATGATATGGATTTTGTGATCAATGACTGGATTTTATAACCAAATTTTTGTAGCTGATCCACCGGGATCTCAGCCGTATCCTCTATAGTCAGAATTCTAAACCGCTGCGGGATTTCTAGCATCAATGCACCAAGCAAGGATGTCTTCCCAGACCCCCGGCTCCCCGCAATAAGAAGAGATGCTTGACCATCAACAAGAAAACTAAGGAGGCCTGCTGCCTCAGCAGAAAGCATATGGTTTGCGATGAAATGCGTAAGAGTCCATGGTTTCTCCCGATGCCGTCGAAAGGCAAATGCGATTCCTTTTGGTGTTAAGGGACTAGCGATCGCAGCGACACGAGTATGATAACGCCCAAGATCCATATCGAGCACTGGTGACGCCTCAGAAAACGCCCGTCCACTCAGCGTTCGAAACCGAGACGACAGTGCATCGATATCACCCTGAGAAAGAAAGATGTTTGATGTGTATTCCTCACCATCAAGGACGATATGAAGCGGGTTATTGCTCACCGGAGCATTCACATAGATATCTTGAATGCGAGAATCAAGAAGCAAATCTTCCAGGATACCGAACCCTGCAGTGTAACGGGCAAAAAGATCAGACAGATATTCGATTCGTCCGACCGAAAGATGAAGCTGGTTTTCTTTAACCAATGCGGCTATAATGTTTCTGCCGAAACGATGGAAATACTCTCGCGCAGTCTCTGCATCCATGAACGATGCATCCTTTGGCCGGTGCTGAGAAAGACGCAAACGCACTTGCTCGAGTAACTCTATTTCTTTACGAGGAAGATCATATTCAGAGGGGACAACAAAGTATAGTTTCTCAGGTCGAGTCCTCAGAATATAAAGAGATACCTTCATTGGCCGACCGTCTTTTCGGGATACATCGTAGGATTCAAGAAACACTGCATCGTTAGGGGGTTCCATCTGGATATAGGAATCAATGAACCCGGGTCGAACATAAGGTCTGATAACTGTTGAGTAGAACGATTCACTATCGAATGACTCCTGAGAAATTCGATGGGCTAGTTCGCTTTTTGTCATCACGTCTTTTATCCGGTTGGTGTACTCTTCAATACACGATGGGCAAAACGTTTCCCCTGGGTTTTCTAGGTTTATGAGCGTATGCATCTGATGAAATGCACGCAACGGGTCTTTCTTTGAAAGTGTAATCATGTTTTGTACTGCTGTGTGTCGTGTCTGTGCGCAGCGTCTGCAACTCTGTGTGTCTTGCGGCGGTGTTTTCAGATCACTGTACGCTTCGATTTTTTCTATGAACTGTGCGCAGTGATTCAAGAGTTCAAGATGTTCATTATTAAAAATCTTGACGAGTGCATGATTAAAGATCAACTGATCGACGCCTTGTTCTTGTCGAAGGATTGAAAAGATGTTTGATCTGCAGGTTTCATCGCTGATCGTGGATTGGCCATGGGTACAACTTCTGCAGTTGATGTAGATGGTTTTGTTTTCGGTTTTTCTGACGACTACGTACGGACAGATATGTTCATCCATTGTGTTTTCTCCTCTGAAATGTCCGTTTGTTTGTTGAAAACTAGGGCATGCTTGTTATAGGGATACAAAAAAATTGTATCCTTCAGATCATATGTCTTTTCATCAGTAATTGTTTCATCTGTATCTATTCCACGGACCTTCCAATACACAAATATAAATAGTATTCAACATATATAATTTTCTATATAAAAAAATTGGAGCTTTAAAGGAAATATCTATGGTGACACATACAGAAAAACAGTACGTTCTCGGCCGCAAAGAAAAAACAATTGGCAGCACCTTACAACTTGGCAGATACTACGCATTAGACGGATCACTTGGGGCATCTGTATATCTTGATGCTGATCGACCGCACATCATTCTCATCTGCGGAAAAAGAGGCTACGGAAAATCCTATACCATCGGAACCATTATCGAAGAACTCACCCGCCTTGACACACAAACAAAAAATAACATCGGCGTCCTTGTTTTTGATACACTTGGGATCTTCTGGACGATGCGCTACCCAAACAAAAAAGAAAAAGAAACACTCAAACAATGGAACCTTGACTCAACAGGTTTTAACATCCGCCTCATCGTACCAAAAAACGCTCTCGATGATTACATTTCAAAAGGAATTGATGCACAACAACTTTCTCTTCGAACCGCGGATCTAACAGCATATCACTGGTGTCAACTCTTCAATGTGAAACCAACAGAACCACTAGGCGTGTTATTCACAAGAGCAATACTCCATCTGCAAACATCGGTTCCTTTGTTTTCTCTAACCGAAGTACGTACATTCATTCAGAATGACAAACAAAGTGATCCCGTAATAAAAGCCGCAGCAGAAAACATGGTGATGATGGCAGATTCCTGGGGCATCTTTGAAAAAGATGGTATGAAGGCTACTGATCTTGTCAACCGTGGAACCGTAACAGTTCTTGATCTGAGTCATCTTCCCCACCCTCAACTGAAAGTGATCGTCGCAGCACTCATTGGTGAACAAATCTTTCTTGAACGAGTACGAGAACGCAAGATCCATGAACAAAAAAAAAATAGGATTCAATGTAGAAGAAAAAGGGTTACCGATGGTCTGGTGCGCTATTGACGAAGCACAACTGTTCTTACCAAATGATGCAGAAGTGCTCAGTAAAGAAGTATTTATCAACGAGTGGATGCGTCAAGGACGACAACCAGGGTTAACACTTGTTCTTGCGACACAACGGCCAAGCTCACTTGACAACGAAGTTCTCTCCCATAGCGACATCATCATCTGTCATCGACTCACCGCCCAGGACGACATCGACGCACTCAGTCGTATCCGCCCAGTGTACATGCATGGTGATATCGCCGAGTCAATAAAAAAAATCGGGGAGGAAAAAGGTGTCGCCTTCATTGTTGATGACACATCAGAATCTTCGCAGCTGGTAAAGATCCGACCTCGGCTGAGCTGGCATGGCGGAGGAGAAGCACATGCACGAGAACCAGAGAAAACCACAACATAAAATTTTCAGTCAAAATCATTTTAAGCGATTTGATACGACTGCGACAGAAACGATTCCGATCCGCATGATCATCAGTATTTCGGTTGTTGCTGCGATCGCAGTGATGGTGGCAATTGGATTTCAAAATCTACAGACTACTGCATCTGAACATGAACTAGAGAATCAATGCAGAACTTTACAATCGTCTTTGTATACACTCATTAGCGGTGGGGTTGCACGAGACCTTGACGAAGGAGAAGCTCCTGGTGGAACAACAAGAGTTCAAACGTTTACACTCCCAAACAATCTTATCTATCTTGCATTTGGAGTTGATCCTAACCCTGAAAACAATGGACGTCTCATCACAGGACTAACAAACAACGGCAACGTCATTGCGTATCAAGTGAGCGGTGGCGGCAAACAAGTATTCTGGCTTTCCCAGGATATGATTCCGTTTCGAGAAGGATACTTTCATGATAACAGATGGGATGTTCATGAAGACCAAGGGCTTATTCTATTAACAGCAGGGACTACAACCCTTGTCTTTGAACTTGTGAAACGAAACCACAATCAATATATTTTGATACATGCAACAGATACTGTCGAACCTTAGAACCAGTTTTTTTCATCATTTTTTTATTGTTTTTTGATAAAACATATACGGTTCTTTTCGCATTCCAATCTGTTGATAAACGGCTTGAGCGACCGAGTTACTTTCATGTGTGTAAAGCCTAAGAATTGAGACATGGTGTTTACATGCTTGTTGTTGGATGTACGAAAAAAGTTTGGTGAAGACACCTTTCGCCCTCCATTGTTTCTGCACGTACACACTCTGCATCCACCAGATGTTAGTGTCTCTCCAGTCGCTCCATTCAAATGTTATCATCATCTGCCCGATGATTTTTTTATCTTCTTCAGCAACGACATAAAAACCTTTTCTGTCATCAGAAAGTAATGCACTAACCCCAGCAAACACGGTTTTTGCATCAAGGACCAGTCCTTCAGATTCTTTAGCAAGAAGTATGTTTTGTGTTGCGATAGCTTTTGCATCATCAAGTATTGCTTTTCGTATGTTCATAGTACTACAAAGATAGGTTTTGGTGGTTTTCAACGTTTCGAAGAAAAAGAATGGGAGACTAACACCATTTTTTAAGGAATTTTTCCGATTCTATTCTTAATGATGTTCTTGGACTATCAAGGTGTTTTCTTACAAATGATATAACTTTGTCCTTTTTTTCAATTTGAGGAAAAAACATGTCAAAAGATGATATGGCAGTCTCAGCGATAACCCGTTTACATTCCTCTGTAAGATGAGGCGTTACTGAAATATCCTCCACTTTTAACAACTCGTTGGTTATCTTTTGGGCAAGATATGGTTTTGCCAGAGCAATCTTACCAGAGTTACCAACAACATTGGCAACCGAAACCATATATTCATTTTGTATGAAACCATAATATTTATCAAAAATAGTATCAAATTTGTTTTCCGTGTCCACCTTTGTAAGATTTGCAATGATTATCATCGCATTCCATGTAAGGATCCTATATTTACTCTGTAAAAGGTTGATAAAAAAATCCATGTGGGAATAGAGTTTTTCTGGCATTTCCTCACTGAGGTCCATAAGTATTTTTCCGCAGCCGTATCGAATTGCGGGTTTTGTTGACATAATTCCATTAAGAATTTCAGGGATAAGATCATTGTTTTGTTTAACTTTTTTTAGAATTTGTTCTTTTGTTATTGTTTTATTTTCTAGTTTTTGTAACAATGAATATTTCATGATTACACCTTTATTAATACCATAATCTGAATTTCTTTTATGACATTTACGACAGATTAACTTTATAAAATATGCAGGGGAAAGGATTTGAACACTAATTTATCGGCATGACAATGATTAATAATTCAGAACTAATTGTAGATAATTGGTTACATAGCGAAAGTGTTTTCACAGGTAAGGTTTTTATAATTTATTTAAATACTAGAGTTTCTTACCAGTATAAAACTACTAAATGTGATATAATGAAAGACATAAAAAATCTATACGAAAACTATTCTAATCATCCCGGTGGTAAATCTGTGGACAACAAATATACACAAAATTTATTATCATATCCTTACATCAGATTGAAACATGACAAAAAAAATGATAACAAAATATAATTTTAAATCAAGAAAACAAGGACTCTAACGGAGCAATAAAAATGTCGTTCAAAAAAATTCTACTCATTAAACCATCCGGCAGACATGGTCTCTCTTTTGCATTTGATATAATTCCTACAGGGCTAGAATATATTGCTGCATACATAGAGGATGCAGTTGATGAAGTCAATATCATAGATTTAGAGATGGAACCTAAACCGATCCAAAAAACTGTTGAAAAATATTTAGACATGCTCAAACCAGACCTCGTCGGAATTTCAATGTCTGCAACAGAACACAGCGAAGGGTTACAAATTGCGCGATATGCAAAAAATCATGGTATCACGACGGTTCTTGGCGGATATCATCCCACAGTTATTCCCGATGAACTGCTCACTCACTCACAAGTAGATTTCGTTGTTAGAGGTGAAGGCGAACACATCATGCATGAACTGATAACAAAAGGAGATGCAAAATGTGTTAACGGTGTATCTTATAAAGATGGTAAAGAAATAATCCATAATCCAAATAAAGAATTCATCGAGGATTTAGACAGCCTTCCGTTTCCAGCACGACATCTCAGGCGATATACGTATCATACGACGATCATGCGAGATAGAGAACACGATGTGCTTACAACGTCTAGGGGCTGCTGGGGTCGATGTAGTTTTTGTTGCGAGCCCAGCATGAGTAACAGTCATCAGCGATATCGTTCTCCACAGAATGTGATGGACGAAATTTTTGATATAGTTAAATATCATAATGAAAAACCTCTTAGTATAGAGGTTACAGACCCACATTTTATGGGTAAACCTAAACTCGTTGAACAATTATGCGACATACTCGCCGAACATAAATTAGATATACGATTCGGGGTAAAGGTACGACCTGATTCCATAGCGAAACATCCTGAGATCGTACGAAAAATGATCGCAGTGGGGATAGAAGGCTTTGAGATGGGTATTGAAAGCCCAAATATGAAGGATATTAATTCAACGTCTAAAGGTTTAAAAACCGATGTTCACGTAAAAGCAGCTGATAATATTAGAAAATGGGGTGGATCAGCGGGGGGAACGTTTGTTATTGGTTTACCAGATCAGACTGAAGATGAAATATTAACATTCCCGACGTATGCAAAAAAAATCGGGCTTACTAGTTCGGCGTATGGTATTGCTACACCATATCCAGGAACAAAATTTTATGATGAGATGAACTCAGAGGGTTTAATCTTTGAAACCGATTGGAATAGATTTGATGAAATGCATTCCGTATTCAAAACCAAACATCTGTCAAGGCAGCGGACTGAAGAACTCGCATCAATATGCATGGCAAAATTCTGGACGATAGATACGTTCATCGAAAAAGAACGAATACGCATGATAAAATACAAGACAAAAACACCATTGACAACGTTCATCGCTGATAGACTGGCTGAACTAACATTTTCAGTTGATGCTGGTTCTCAGCTTCAAGAGGGGAATTTTAGTCAGCATGCCAGGGAGTTTCTGGAGGCATCACCAGACCCCGTAATTAAAAGATACACTGAAACAGTAGGTATGCACAATGTCATAGAGATGTCCAGGTTTTTAAGGTTACTTGGCGCACAAACAATACAAATCACCTTGAAAAATGATGGGACACCGCCCACAAGCTGGATTTTTAAGACCACAAAAGATACGGTGGAACATATTCAAGTTATCCAAGGGAAACTACATGAAAGTACAATTAATTTTAATGTAGATATACAGGATTTCCAATTAGATGGACAAAAAAACCTGTCCCAGATCGATAATCTTCGGATTGTCGCTAAATTACTTGCGTCAAACAAAGGCCTAAAACAACAGTATAATATCATGCGGCTATTTGCTGCAGGTGGCATTGAGTTCATCAAATATTTAGGTGCAAAAAAACGCTTCAAACGAAATGGACCGCAGTAACTGAAGAAAGAGAATTTTGGTATTGTCCTTAAATAAAGCGCATAATTAATATACGTATAAAATCATACTCTTTTTCATGGCAAGACCAAGAAGTAGAATTGACATCACATGTCAAAATCCGAGATGTAAGTATTTTCTTGTAGATGCTGGAAAAGACATTTTGAAACGAGGAAAAAACACAGCCGGTCATCAACGA
>JAPKYE010000071.1 GCA_026394495.1 Methanobacteriota archaeon
ACTTGATAGTGGTATATTTGCGACCATTCATATCCTCATCCAGTCTCAGCACATCACCGGTGGAGGCAACAGCCCAGTAATCTGCAATCATCTTTTTAGCCAATTCGACCGGGAACAGCTCCGACATGTTCTTGCCAATCATTTCGGAACCAGGGATGCCGATCATCTGCCGAAAATTGTCGCTGGCCTGCAGGACGACGCCCTGGGTGGGAGTCACCTCTTTGATGTATGTGTAAATAGGTGAGTGATGTATAAACAGTGAAAACAACTCGTTGCTCTTGCGCAGTGCGTCCTCCGCCTGCTTACGCTCGGTGATATCAATATTAGTACCAATCCAGCGATAAGGTGTGCCACTGCTGTCTTTCAGGATTTTACCGCGGGTTATAATCCAACGCCAGTTTCCATCTTTATGACGGCAACGATGTATAATCTCATATTTTTCTGTGAGACCTGCCATATGATCAGAAACCGATTTTTCTATACGGGCAACATCATCGGGATGCCACAGGTTTTTCCAACCAGCAAAGGAATTTTCTACTTCATCATCCCTATAGCCGAGCATGTTTTTCCACTGCACTGAAAAAACAACTTCGTTTTTCAGTATATCCCAATCCCATATACCTGCACCAGTGCCTTCTATGGCGACAGCAAAACGCAGTTCACTTTCCTTGATTTTATTTTCCGACTGCTTGCGTTCAGTGATATCCTGGAATATTATTCCTTTCCTTTCTTCTTCTTCTTCTTCTTCTTCTGCTTTTTTTATAACGAACGAATGAACAATAAAATCTTTTCCTCTAAATTTCAGCTCCTTAGCTACACCATCTTCTTGTAACATGTTTTCAAAAACAGGTAAACTCTCCGATGGTATCACGTCTTTTAGATTTCTCGCAACATACTCATTTTTTGTTTCCCCAAAAATTGAAACAAAGGATTTGTTTACATATTCAATCTGCGTACCTTTTACGACCATCATTGGATTCGGATTGCTCTCAAGAATATTCTCGTTATATTCTTTTAAAAACCTAATATCGTCCTCCGCCTTTTTTCGGTCGGTGATATCTTGGAAAGTCCCATAGATTTTACCATGAGTTCGATCTGCTTTTCCAATCGCCCGGACATATCGAAGATTACCTTTTGCAGTGATGATTTCCAATTCCACATCAAACGGTTCACCATATTCCATAGCACGTTGAACAGCCTTTTCAATAATCGGCGTCGATGCAGGAGTATAGAAATCTATTCCTTTTTTCACCGTTAGCTTGTAGGTTAGGTCGACTTCGTGAATGTGATAGACCTCATCGGTCCATACTTGTTCCTTTGTAATTATATCAAATTCCCAGCCACCGACATGGGCTATCTTTCCTGTTTCATTGAGTAGGGTTTTGCTTTGTTTCAGTGTATCCTCTGCTTGTTTGCGCTCGGTGATGTCACGATTGACAGCGATAAAACCGGTCGTCTGCCCTGCAGCATTTATCACTTTGGAAAGAGTTGAAAGTATGGGGCTACGAACACCGTCACGACGGTTCTGTGTCACCTCACCCTTCCAGTAACCATCCTGTGAAATCTTTTGAAGAATAACATCGAGCGAACATCCAAGATAATCATTGATGATAAACATTTCTAATGGATGCCCGATAACCTCGGAGGCTGTCCAGCCGTATTGCTTTTCTGCAGTCTTATTCCAGTATTGTATATTATATTGTAAATCAGTCGCTATGATAGCATCTGATACATTTTCAAGCAAATTTGTCTGATAGTTAAGTGTTTTTTCAATGAGTTTTCGCTCGGTGATATCCTGTACCCCGGCAATGGCACCCTGATAGGTACCGGTCTCATCAGTGATCGGACTGGTCTCAAGTAAAGCGTATATGCGAGAGCCATCTTTTTTGATGAATTCAAAATCATGCTGCTCTTTTACACCCTGCTTTCTTCGATCTAAATTCTCTGCAGCCAACTTTTTCCCTTGTTCATCCATAAACGAAAAAAGATGTTTTCCCATCATCTCTTCTACGCTATAGCCAAGCATCTCAGCCATACGCGGATTGACAAACGTGGTGATAGCGCCTGGATCAATAACCCAGATTCCTTCATTGAGCGTTTCAACAAGCGTTCGATATTTCTTCTCACTTTCTTGGAGGTTTTTTTTGGCTATTTTCAGAGAAGTGATATCCTTTGCAATGACCTGAACAGTTTTTTTCCCAGCACCTGTTTCACAGGGCACAAACATGGTATAAAAATGTCGACCGGCACGTTCATCCTCACAAACCTGTATCGTCCCCTCAGCAAGCACTTTCCTGCCAAACTGAAATCGTTTCTCAGCAACATCCTTTGGTAAAATATCATGGTAACTTTTTCCAATAATACTTTCTGGTGAGCATCCAAGGCTTTTCGCCATTGCAGTATTAACAGCAAGAAACACTCCATCTTCATCAATTTCAGCGATGAAATCAGGAGATGAATGAAACAACCGTTCGTACTTCTCATTATTTTCCAGGAGTTTCTGTTCCGCTTCCTTTTGCGAGGTGATATCAGAAATCATGACAAGATTCTGATATGAAACATTTTGTTCGTTTTTCAGGGCTACAGCATGCACCAAACCAATAATTTTCTTACCGTTTTTCGTATAAAAATCAAGCTCATATGCGGGGATCTCTTTTCCCAGCATTCTTTCCTTAAATATACGTTTTGCTTTTTCCAGGCCATCTGAAGAGAGAAACGGCAGATTCAAGAAATTTTTCCCAATGATCTCTTCTGTCGCATACCCAAGCCAATCACACAATCGATCATTGGCATAAACGAGTATGCCATCTCGGTTAAGAAGAACAATCGCTTCAGCGGAAAATTGGAATATTTTTTTGAATACATCGCGGTCTATTTCCTGTTTCTTTTCCGTATCTATAAGCATCTGCTGTGTCATCACACAACTTGCTGAATCATCAGACGATGTACTCTGAAGTGTCCCACTGTTTTCCTGTCCTCGTAATTCCTTAACAATATCAGCCTCAGGACTCATTACAATCTCACCTCACATTAATCAAATATCAAGTTACACAATGCTAATAATGGGAACATTTTCTATATATTTAATCCCTCTCACACAACAAACATGATAATGATATATCGATATAAAAACATGACTTCCTGTAAACGGATATTAAAAAAAGTGAAAAACCGATGTGCGGAATGTGGGTAATAAAAAGGAAAAAAAGAAGATTGTTATCAAAGAAAAAAGACATACGCAGCAAGGAAAAAATCAATACGCTTATCGCCCGTCGTGCTTTCTTCTTAAATAATAGTATCAAACGAAATATATAGTTAAATCGTAAAGCAAGAATAATCGCCCGCCTACCAATAACCTCGGTTTTAAAAAGTTTGCATTATAAATGCATATATTTATAATAAAGTTTGCATTACTGATATTCATGGATGCGAAAACAATTCAAGCAATCCTCCGCGATCAACAGGATGAAATCAAACGGATATGCAACGAAAAAACCATCATCAAACGAAACTGTTTAGATACCTGGAAAAAAACAATGGATAGCAACCTTATAAAAGTAGTAACAGGGGCGCGAAGATCTGGTAAATCCGTCTTCTCATTTCAACTCTTAGGTAACAAAACATATGCCTACATAAACTTCGATGACGAACGCCTCGTGGGATTAAAAGCATCTGATCTCAACACCGTTCTTGAAGCATGCTACCAACAGTTCGGAGAATTTACTTATATCTTCCTTGATGAAATTCAAAACATCGAAGGATGGGAACTGTTTGCCAATCGATTACACAGACAAGGATTCAATGTTTTGATTACCGGCAGTAACGCAAAACTTCTCAGTAAAGAACTCGCGACACATCTCACTGGCAGATACCTCAGCATGGAGCTATTTCCCTTCTCATTTAAAGAATTCCTCGCCTTCGAACAGTTCGCCACCCCTAATGAAAACATGTATAGCACAAGGGAAAAATCTCTGCTCATCAAAAAATTGCAGGAATACCTGTTGTATGGAGGTTTTCCTGAAGCACTGAAAAAAAAAGACCTCGCGAAAAATTATCTTACGACACTGTATACAGCAATCCTTATCAAAGATGTGATCAGCAGATACAAAATACAATATGTGACCACGTTGCGGGAGATTTCCAATTACTTACTCACAAATTTTTCAAAATATATCACGTATAACAGCATCAGGAAGAATTTTAATTTAAAAAGCGCTCATACCTCAAAAAAATATGTCTCGTATCTGCAAGAACCTTACCTCTTTTTTTTATTAGATAAATTCTCATTTAAATATAAAGAAATAGTCGCTTCTGCAAAAAAAGTGTATTCGATTGATACGGGGATGATCAATGCTATCTCATTTGAAACGTCAGAGAACTTCGGACGACTACTCGAAAACGTTGTTGCCATAGAACTACTGCGAGAAAAAACATCAAATCCTGTGATAGAACTGTATTACTGGAAGAATTATCAACAACAAGAAGTCGATTTTGTGATCAAAAAAGGTCCTATGGTTAAACAGTTGATTCAGGTCACATCGATTTCAGAACATAATGACATACATAAACGAGAATACACTGCACTACTCAAAGCATCTGAAGAACTCCACTGTAACGATCTTCTTATCATTACCTGGGATTATGAAGCAAAAGAAAAAATAGATGAAAAAGAAATCCAATTTGTTCCGCTCTGGAAATGGCTCACGAAATAAGAATGAAATATGTTAAAAAAATAACTCGAACAAACCTAGGATTATTTTTCTTACCATCGTCGTGCTTTCATGCAGACGCCATCAAGTTAATTCCCAAGTGTTTAGACGTTGGAATCATACGTTTATTTATATCTATCATAATAATTGTATATAGGCATTAAACTTCATAAAATAGTATAAAATATGAACCGCAATTCATATTTTAGAAATTTCACTGTTGTTTCAAAGTGATGATAATTGGTAATTAAAACAATCAAAGGTTTATACTAATTACCATTTAGTATGACACAAAAAGAACCATTATGGAATATACAACAATTGTGTATCCTGTATTTAACGTATTTTCCATTCTAAAAAGAACTCGCAACAGTAAGCAAAAGATTACATATTTATTCCATCTTATGAGCATGCCCCCCACATTCATACCAATCAAACATATCTTTTCGTAACTTAGACATTCGTCCATCTGGATGCGTGAAAACAACGCCCTCAACGTAACCTTGTCTGTTACCAAGCATGGATGAAAATAAAGGTATCAAATCACTCTTGAACCATTGTGAAATAGCATCAAAATCTTTAGGGTATTTACCCCAGGATTTGTATCGTAAGTGTTCTTTACAAAAAGTCTCAAAAGGTAACCAGCGAGGTTCTTGTAAGTTGTAGAGGTTGCCATTGATTCTGCCACCAACTAATTCTCCGAAATGTTGACCATCGGGTAAATCACAGTATCCAATGTCAAATGAATTCAACAAACCTTTTACAATAACAGAATTTCCTTTCGAAAAAAAAGGGATTGGATTTTTTCTATTCCAGATGGATGTTATCTGACCAGCCTCAATAAGTATTGACACATTTGTTCCGTTTATCTTTTCTATTGCAAGTACTGTATCGTCTTCAAAAACCCATTCATGTCCTGATGCGATCTCAGGGGTCACGATATATCGGTTGTTTATCATTTTTCTAACAAAGGGGCTTTCTAATTTTGGCATATCAATTATTTTCGTGGTTACCACATCCGTTTTCGTTATTTTATGAGGCATTCTATCACATTTATCAATAAAAAGTATAATCATGATTATAATAATCTAAATCATATATTCAAATCTAGCCGTATATTATTTCCAAAGAAGATGAACCCATATGCTGTATCTTATTCTATCGCCATCGTCGTGCTTTCATCCGCACCATAGGATCACTTGACATTTCACTGATTTTTTTTGCAAGGGTGTCAAAACCTTCTACGGTGTTGATGTTGAATTTCCCAATGGGAAGACCACGGCTACTTACTAGGCCGATTTCACCAGGCGTCTCACTTAGTTCTCCCATGGTCATACAAGATGGAATCTCAGGGGTTGCATGCATAGAAGTTACGTGTGCTTGTAGTTGTTTTTCCAACAGATCAGAAACAAATGCAGATCTACTCCCTATCGTGTTTTGCTCATCGATTTTTGTAAGCATTTCGATGGGGACTTCCAAAAAAATTATTTTCTTTTCCATACAAAAGAGAAATATGATGTGAGCTATATTAATGTTTAGTTTTACGAAGAAAAAATGTATAAGATAGAGGATAAAAATTTGTGTAGTAAAAAGGTTTTATCCAACCATGGGATCAAAGCGTTCTTGTGGATATTTTTTTTCAGAAGGTTGTTCGCCGTTCAATCTTTTTGCAACCACAGCAAGGAAACTTTCTTCGACGATTTCCACTTGTTTGCTGCTCATGTTTTTTTTCTCCATCACCATGTTTCCTTTTTCATCGTAGACTTTGATGATGCCTGTTTGTGTATTGGAGACGACTTTGAAGATTCGTCCTTTTGTTTGCAGCCATGCCCAGATGTTTTCTGCCATTAGTGGATTCCTCTCGTTTATAACATATATTTTTATAATTAAATATTAATTTAAAAGTATATAAATGTTGCGATTAAAAAAAGAGGAGGGACAGGAAGTGAGAGATTTCTTCAACTAAGGTTTTTGTATTTTATTTGTATCATTGAGGATTGAAACTACGATATAGGTTAATATCTTCGGCGGCTATATGATTATGCCGTATTTTTTCCGTATTCGTTCAAGTTCTTTTTCTTCAACAGAAGGATTCGTATAGGTAGCACTAAGTCTCTCTCGAATCCTGCGCATCATGCGCACCGCATCAAACTCCTTTTTCTTCATGAAGAACCTCCCGAGGACTCCGTATCTCTATCGTTGGGTATCCATATTTAAGATTGATAGAGTTATAAAATCGAATTTTCTCCAAATTAACGATATGTTTAAAATTCCAACTCACAAGAACATCAACGCGATATACTGTAGCGATTGCGATATGCTGCGCGTCAATCAAATATTTTTTTGCTATCGCTCCCTCTTTGATATAATAGCTGGCGAGTTCTTTCACTTCGTCATTTAATACGACAAACTGTTTATATTTATCTGGTATTTCCTCAAGTATAGTTTTAACATGGTGCGGAGCGTCTTCGATTTCTCTTAATGTTAAATCTGAAAGAACAACTATTTTCCGTCCGTTTTTGAATTCTTGAAGCAATATCTTTGACCAAGTATCAAATTCACTGTCAAATATTCCACCAATTACTGAAGTATCCACATATATCTTTGTTTTTATTGCCATATATGACTTCCTACAATACTTTATACGCTTCTTGTCTACATAAAGTTTACGACGTCGTACAGGTAACCGATCTCGTTAATATAATTACACAGTAAGAGCAATGGATCGTATATTTAGAACGCAGTCAAATCCTGTCTTTTAGACATCGATTAGATACCAAATCTGGGAAACACCAGGTTATGAAAATGAGACATGCTGGGTAACGAATTCGGGAAATGCTAGGTCAAACAGATAGGAAATATCCCAGGCGACACAAATGGGAAATTTCATCAGGAGGACAAAAAATCAACAAGGGTGTTTTCAGGTCACAGATTTGGGAAATGAAAAAGTCACACAGATAGAAAGTGTTTTTCTCCTGTTTTTACTGATCAATGAGGTATTCTGAAAACAGGTCAATGAATGCGATGTTGGGTCATGTCGATGGGAAATACCGGGTTTCCGACAAAGAATATCTGGTTTTTGTCAAAAAAAGCAGGTCTCAAACAAAAAGAAAAAAAGGAGGAGGGGGAGATGATGAGAGTTTTTTTCCGCTGATGTTCTTGTGTTTTATAATGGATCAGGGATTATTACTATCCGTTGATTGTCTTTTAATTTTTTTGCAAAACCATCTACAACTTTAGAAAGAGTTTTCTCAGTAGCGCTCTCCTGATCTATAGTTACCCATTTAGAACCTTTTTTCTCTTGAAGTTTAACCGTATATGTCTTTATTGCAGTTGCAGAAACGCTTGTTAGGGGTGCAAGTGCAACTAATACTAGTACCATTGCTGCTCCAATTCCAAATATTTTTATTGTTTTGTTTTTCATTTTTTTTCACATCCTTTATTTTTTCTATTTTTTTTTGTTTGGACACTGCCCAAACAAATTTTTATTTCCATAATACATATTTGTATCTAATTGTATAAATAATTTATTGGAAGGTTTTCGAATTGAGTTAAATACATTTCATAATCTAATTAAAAAGAATAGGAAAAAAAGGGAATCACTTCACAATTTCTTTAAACAAACTCTAAGGAGAAAGCCGGGTTCTATCACGAGGAAACAAAATACACTCCCGCACATTACCAATATCAAGAAGTTCCATCAAAAACCGCTCGATCCCAAAACCAAAACCACCATGTGGCGGCATCCCATACCTAAATGCTTTCAAATACGTCTCAAAAGCCGCAGGATCAAGATTACACGCCTTCATCCGCTCCGTAAGTAAATCCACATTATGGATCCGCTGACTCCCCGACGCAAGCTCTATCCCTTTGCACTCTAAATCAAAACCCCTGGAGTGATCCCCACCCTCAGGCATCGTATAAAACGGTTTTGATGCAAGAGGATACCGGGTGATAAAATAAAAATCAGTCCCAGCATCTTTCATGATCTCGCCAAGAAGTTTTTCATCCTCAGAACCAAGATCCTGACCCCATATAATCCCACTGCCACGTCCCTTTAATTTCGTTATCACTTCATCATAAGAGATACGGACAAACGGAACCTTCGGGACAGCAACGCTTCGTCCAAGAGTCTCCAACTCAGCTTTGCATTCGCCTGCAGATCTCCACATGGCATGAACAAGATGTTCAAGTATATGCATCACATCTTCTTCGCTTTGGATATACGCCATCTCAATATCAACCGCGGTAGACTCATTCAGATGCCGCCGGGTGTTATGTTCCTCTGCACGGAAATACCATGCAATCTCATACACACGATCTAGACCTGTGGCCATCAAACTTTGTTTATACAACTGCGGAGACTGCGCAAGAAACGCCTCTTTTTCAAAATACTTCAGCCGAAACACATCGGTCCCACCCTCAGAAGAACTGGCGACAATTTTTGGGGTATGAACCTCGATGAAACCCTGCGCCCGCAGATATTCATGAGCCGCATGAATAACGTTGTCTCTAATAGTAAAAATAGCTTGAACATCAGGTTTACGCAGATCAATGAACCGATTATCCAGTCGGGTTTCAAGCTCTGATTCCACTTTGTCAACGACACCTAGTGGAAGTGGCGTCTGCGCAACAGACAGCACCGATAATTCCTCAGGGATAATCTCATATCCATTTCGAACCTTGCTGTTTTCTTTACACACACCCTGAACCGATATTACGGATTCTCGGGGGAGATCAATGAGTTTTTTGAACAACTCTGGCGTTTTTTTCGAAAAAACAGTGATTTGCGATGTTCCTTTCCGATCGCGCAGGATAACAAAAGCGATGGATCCAAGATTTCGGATATCTTCAACCCAACCGGAGACCGTAATGACGGTGTTATATTCTTCAGCAGATACATCCTTTGAATAATGAGTTCTATACGTCTTCATAGTACAACCCCAATCAAAACAAGGCATTTAGCCTTTTTGAAAGAAACATCATCATATCCTTTAAAATTTTTTCGTTATCCCAACTCTTCAAGATAACCGAAAGCTCTTGTTTGTCTGAAGATTTAAGCGTACAAACCCATTTCGTAATATTGGGAATGGCACGCACAACATTATCAACAATCGTAATACTTGCATTTTTCGATGTTCTTGACAACGGGTTCAAATCCACAGCAATCACGGTTTTTCCCATGTTGCGTAATGCTTGGCATCGATCACCATCCTCAAGAGGAACCAACACTACGTCAGCAGAAAAAATACCATTTTTTTCACAAAGCGCTCGATCATGATCCAACCCCGGGATTCGCGCATCAGGATTCAACCCATACACCTTCACTGCACCGTGATGATACAATTCATCTGTGACAGCTTTCATCCGTTTCTCAGTCCTATGAAACAGATTCACCTCAAGTTCCAGAGGAACAGCTTCGGCTAACAGGACACACTGCTTGGAAGCTAGCGCAGCAACATTTCCATTCACAGAAAGAACTGGATTCTTTGCACAAATCAACGCAGCAGCAGCTGTTTTCTCAGCGATATCTGCAAGAAGAATTGTTTGTTCACCAAGAAGATAATCAAACGCCTCCCCACGACCATGCGCAATAAGCCCTGTTTCATGCACAAGACCAGTTTTCATAGCTTGCACAATCTTC
>JAPKYE010000131.1 GCA_026394495.1 Methanobacteriota archaeon
GTATGGATTATGGACAACTCATCAAAATCAAAGAAGGCGGAAAAGTAATAAACAAAATACGCAAGATAATCTATGGATCTCCATCAGTAGATGATATAGAAACCACTGATATAGAGAACTTCAACGGCATTCTACGAGAAAGAGTTGGTCGACTAGTAAGAAAAACCAAATGTCATTCGAAGAAAAAACATACACTAAGCAATGCTTTAGAACTCATTCAATTCCATTGGAATTTCATGGATCCACTTCACGACAATCAAACACCAGGTATGCTCGAATCCCTTTCAGATCACATCTGGTCATGGGATGATTTTTTTATGTTTAATTATGCGCTATAAATTAGCGCAATACCAAATTTTAATACGGTATAGTAGCGGAATGATATTTAGACACGATGCTTTTATATATAGTAAATTAGAAAAGTATAACAGATGAAAATGACAGATAACAAACCATTTATCACAATTGGGCTTGCGTTACTCCTAATATGTTCTGCATTCGTTTCTTTAGGGCAAGCAAAAAGTAATACTGTTTCAACAGATCTTGGATCAGCTTTAAAAACACAACCTGGCAAAACATCTGAAAACGGGCAAACACCGTCAACGAAAGATTTACCATCACCCAACATTGACACATCAACAGAAACGACAATAAGCACATCTTATTCGACGAGCAACAGCTTAACCTCTCAGCTTTCGTCATCCACGAAAACCGCTGAAATATCAGTGACTAATACAGAGACAACCGATATTTCATATACCATTTCAAAAACAGCAGAAGACCCGTATATTTTTAAAAATTTGTTCCAAACTAATCCTTCTTTTTTACCTTTTACAGGGTTATACCAAAAAAATTACGATCAGTTTATGGTTTTATCGTTCACTTTTCCAGAACCTACATTTGAAAAACATGGAGAATACGATAACATAGTATTAGGGAACATCCCTAATTATTATAATTATCCTGGCTCACCTGTTGTACCCATGAAAAGCATCGACATCCTTATACCCTATCAAAAGACCGTTGTCTCGGTAATGGGGAGCGGAAAAGAATCGAACATTCCAGGGATCTATTCCATTTCACCGTGTCAACGTGCTTACCCTTCAAGCAATAAGTTGGAAGCAACATCGATGGTCACTAATCCAGATGCATCGATCTATGCATCGGTTTACCCCACCACCATCTTTCAATATCAGCTTAAAAACTTTGGAGAATATCGGATCCTCCATCTTACGGTTTATCCAGTACGTCATCAAGCAGGAGCAATATCTTATTTTAAGACAATGAAAATTACGATAGATCTTCAAACAGAGACTGCTGCCCCTGTATCTAAGATCTATCATGAAGACCCTGTTAGAATTTCGCAGATGGTAGCAAACCCTGAAGAACTTTGTGCTTATCCCGATGGAGAAGATAGTCGTGATATGTATCAATACATTATTATCACAACTGAGCGGTTCGAATCTGAATTCCAGGTCTTAGCAAATTGGAAATCGACCCGTGGATTCTACTCAACCTATGAGAATTTAAATACAAAAATCGTCCTTATTTCCGATATTAAATCTAATCCGGATTTCTGGTATAACGGGTACTGGGGCGACGGTGGCCCTGAAAGTATTTTTAACGACACACAGTGCCAGATCCGTAATTTCATCAAAATGGCGTATTCGACCTGGAGCACAGAATACGTTCTATTGGGCGGTGACGTTGAATATGTACCCGACCGAGAAATTTACCAAGTCGTGTACGTATTTGATCAATATGAAGAATGGTACATTCCTTCCGATGCATACTATGTATCGCTTGATGGAACATGGGATGAAAATCAAAATGGTCGCTTCGGTGAACTCGAAGACGATATCGAATTACATGCGCAACTCTTTATCGGCAGAGCACCAGTGAATACACTTGAGGAAGCAGCAAACTTCGTTCAAAAAACAATTGCGTATGAACAAATGGCTCTTACAAACGATGCTTATTTAAAAAATATGCTTTTGATCAATTCAGCATTAGATCAATATACTTATGGGGGTAACAGTGAGGACGCTATTGCAGCAATCGTTCCTCAATTTACCACGATAAAGAATTACGAACGAGATGGGACCTACCAGAACAAACAACAAATCATCCAAGAGATGAACAATGGGGTCCATATCGTCGACTACACAGGGCATGCACAATATGATACGTTCTCATCTCCAGTAGTGATCAATAATGATGATCTTCTTACATTAACCAATACCCAATATTTCTTTGTCTATAACAGTGGATGTTTATCAGCACGATTCAACGAACAACAAGCCGTCGGAGAAACTATTGTGACCGAGTCCAATGGGGCATTCGCATATATTGGAAATACGTGTTATGGATTTTACTTCCCAGGATGTATTGAAGGGATGAATGATGTTTATCATCGTGCTTTCTACTCAGCATTACAGACGCAAAGTCAACATCTCGGAAAAACACTGCAATATTCAAAAGAGAATGCCCTTGCCAGCCACTCATTTGGCTCTTTTTATGATAATTGGATGTATTTTGTCCTCAACTTACTTGGAGATCCTGAAACACAACTAAAAACAGAGTTTTCAAGCCCAAGCGCACAGCTCCGCATGTATGATCCTTATGAGATACCGCAGCACTGTGACATCCCATCGATAACAAATACCGTTACTGTTGGGGGTACTGTTAAAATAGGAACACTGTCTGGCTCAACATTTGATCGCTACGAAATACAAATTGGACAAGGCCTCCATCCCAGTATATGGTCAACGATTGCAGTAGGGGAACAGGAAGTTACGGATGACATAATAGCGACAGTGAATGTTACAGGATATGACGGATTATACACCTTGCGGCTCGTCAGTATTGACCAAGAGGGACAAACCGACCATGATGATTACGTCATCGTCATAAAAACAACATCATTGATATATAATTCGCATAGTCACACATATTATGCATCACTACAAGGAGCAATCGATGAAGCCGATAGCCAGGATATTCTTTATGTAAGCGGGACTCAGTACGATAGAATCAATCTTTATACGAGGTGTAATTTAACAATAGTCGGTGATGCGACAGCTGTAATTGACAATTTGAATAGGCATGATTTCCAAAAAAATGCCTTCTCCATCAATATGCTATTTGCAAAAAATGTTAGTATCTATGGATTGACATTCTTGAATTGTGACAATCCTGACGATAGCGGAATTTCTGTTGTTTTTATTAATGGAATCGAAAACAAATTCTGTGACAATCATATATTCTTGACCTATCCTGATGCTATTGGACTTATGGTTAAGACATGTTATGACGGGCAATGCCCGATAGGTGATCCAAATATTATAGCCGGAAACTCCATCATCGGTGATAATTGCTATCGTGGATGTGGAATGACCCTAAACAACATTGAAAATACTATTCTTTATGGAAATAATATACAAGGATTTTCCTCTGGAATTGCTTTTAGTAACAATGCAGGAGGATGTTCTGTTTATGGAAATATTATTCAAGATTGTCACATAGGAATCGGGGTTTTCGCTAGTATTTTTGGGGCTCCACAATACAACAGCATATTTGAAAATGATATTATTTACAACGAAATAGGAATGGCTTTTGGTCAGAATCAAGAATTTATACCGCAACAAAACATCATCTACCATAACAATTTTTTAAATAATGGCCAAAGTTTTGACTACGGCAATATATACGGTGATTACAATATATGGTATAATACAGAAACATCAGAAGGGAACTATTGGTCTGATTACACAACGCGGTATCCGGACGCTATCGAAAATCCTGAGTATTCGGGAATGTGGGATACGCCTTATGTTATTAGTCTTGACAGTGATCAATTCCCATTAATCAATCAATATACAAGCTCCATTCCTCCTGAAATTACTATTGGTCCATACAATGGTGTAATCTTCCAACCTCTTTTCTTCGATAATATAATAACTGAAGGTAGACCACCATATTCATATACCTGGACTTTCGGCGATGGTGAAACATCAACACAATGGTATCCTTACCATCGATATACATCCCCGGTAAGCTATATCGTAACATTAACGATCATTGATACCGACGGAAACCAAGCATCAGCAAATACAACTGCGACAATACAACCATTCGAAGTCTCTGCCCATGGTCCTTACTCAGGATTCACAGGTGAATCAATACAGTTTTCTGGATCAGTTATTGGTGGAACACCACCTTATACATGGTTGTGGGACTTTGGCGATGCATTCACCTCGCAAGAACAAAATCCATCTCACAGTTATCAAACTGAGGGTGCTTTTTCTATCACTCTCACCGTAACAGATCAACAAAATGATCAAGTAACCGATACAATAACTGCAACGATAATCAGTTCGATTGTATACGTAGATGATGATGCTGAGCCTGACTGGTACGATACAACCCATGTACGCACAATTCAAGAAGGGATCAACGCGATTTGCGACAATGGTTTTGTTCATGTAGAAAGCGGAACGTACAATGAAGATATAACCATCAACAAACCACTTCATCTAATTGGAAGTGGAATTGAAGAAACAGAAATTCTTGGTGACGGAATGTTTCCCACAATAAAAATAACTGCGGATTGTACTACTATTCAGGGTTTCTCCATTGCAAATACCTATAATCAATGTCTATGGTTCCAACATTCATCATCAAACACTATTATAAAAAATTGGATTGTAGTTGGTCAACAAAATGGTTTAGGTATTCTTCTTGATGACTCTTCAAATAATAATACAATAACAGAAAATATCATCGAGTCAATGTCAATTGGAATCTACATCTCACAATCTGAAAATGAATTTATCCTTGAAAATACAATTCAGAATAATTATTTCGGAGTTTATAGTACGGCTAGTTCTAGCACGATCTATCATAATACAATTCAGAATAATTATATCGGAGTTTATAGTACGGATAGTTCTAGCACGATCTATCATAATAACTTCATAAATAATAATTTTCAATTCCGGGAGTATGGTGGAAATACCATCCTTGATGCTGGTTACCCACGTGGGGGCAACTACTGGGACGACTTCGATGAACCCGGCGAGGGAGCATGGGATAATAACAGCGATGGAATCGTAGATACACCTTATGATATATCTGGGAAAACCCAAGATCATTACCCTCTTATCAGTCCCTGGAATCCCCCAGATTATACAATTATCGATTTAGGAGTACTTCCAACTAACCCCATCAGTTATGCATATGGGATCAATAATCATGGTCAGGTTGTTGGAAGCTCCGGGGAAGAATATGGATTGCAAGAAGCCATTCTCTGGGATCAAGGGATTCTTACCGGACTTGGAATGCTACCGGGTTCTCTCTGGAGTGAAGCACAAGCCATCAATAATATTGATACAATTGTTGGAAGCTCCCATGCACATGCCTGTATTTGGAAAAATGGAGACATCATCCCCCTTGGATCATTAGGTGATGGTACCTGCGTAAGCTATGGGTATGATATCAACGACGCTGATCAAGCTGTTGGAACATCGTATCATGAACCAAACCAGTGGGAGCCACCACATGCGTTCCTCTATCAAAACAGTGTAATGACTGATATAGGTATGCTCCCTGGTGATACAGCAAGCGTCGCCTCTGCTATCAACAACAATGAACAAATCGTAGGCACCTCATCATATACTGATGATTTCGGTACTCACACTCAAGCGTTTCTTTGGGATCCTACGTCGGAAATGATTTCCTTAGATATTGATTATGATAATGATGAAGCTGTTGATATCAATGACAATGGACAAGTCGTTGGATCTGGATCAGATTTCAATGGATATCATGCGTTTCTCTGGGATAATGGAAACCTGGTTGAACTTCG
>JAPKYE010000034.1 GCA_026394495.1 Methanobacteriota archaeon
AGTTTACCATAATTCACTCCCTTGCGCAGGAGATAGCTTTTTATTTTACATTGAACATGAGTTTAGAGTCGTGTAAGATTGGATTTATGTCGTGCGAGATCTCTGAACTTCAGGGTTTGTTCATCTGGTATCCACATCTCAGGAAGATATTTCGTCCGAAGTAAATCCGCTAATATCTTAGTATCGACTCGATCGGTTTTTTTCGTACAGGCAATATCATGTGTTTTCTTCGGGTTTGAAAGTTTAACTTCATACCCCATATCTGTTAAAATCTTGTATATTCCTCTCCACATACCGCATGCTTCTATTGCGATTGTTATCCCTGAACTGGGGATGTCGCAGAGGAATCGTTCTACTGCTTTTTTCGAAGATGGAAAGGTGTGTTCTCTGATAATGTTTCCATCTGTATCCATAATGCATCCTGCAAGTTTTTCCTTGTGGATGTCTATGCATCCATAGAGTTTTTCCATAGTTCATTATCACCTCAATCAAGTGCTTATAATGGCAATAAGCACTTTATGTTTTTTTCCGAAAAAGAATTCTACTGCCATCAGATGAAAAGTCGCATCTCCTTTTTGAGTATACAAAACATTTCTGATTCTTGTCGCACGCGGCAGGTGTTCGCCTGCCCTACAAAGGTGCGACAGGAAACAAAGAAAATATGAAAAATGTATGTAGTGGAAACTAGCATGCCCAGCTAAGCTGATACAAGCTTGCAGGTGAAAATCCTGTCATGGTAAAAACAGATAGCCATGTAGCATATATCCAACTGCAACTTCTCAATTCAATCTTAAGAGGCTGGATGAACTACTTCAAGTTCAGCAACTCATCAAAAATGTTCAACCAGCTGGATAGTTATGTACATAAACGACTAGCAATCTGGTGGAGTAAAAAATGTCAAAAGAGTGGTAGAACCCACATTCCGCACTTTCATTGTAAATTTTTTTATTTACTTGATTGAGATTTTATTTAGGACGTAATATCATCTTTTTCGATGAATGATTTGATGTTTAAACTTGCATTTCTTGCTTATTTCGTTATAGACCCCATTTTTTTATAAATATTTTGTATTTGTTTAGCTGCTAGATAAGCAGAGTTCTTGCCTGAGTAGATTTTCTAATTCTTCGAAAATATTTTTATCCTGCAATTTCCAAGTTGCTAAAAGCGATGCAATGTATTGGTAGTTTTTTGCGCCGTTCTTTGACCGAAAACAACCAATGATCTTTCGCATGATAACATGTTCACGCATCGCTTGCTCTCCAAGGTTATTTGTTGGTTCCATACCTGGAAACAGCAGACATGTGTACCATTTGCCAAGGCCGTTCTGTAAATATTTTATCGGCTTCCGCAACTCCTTACATTTGCTATATTTCTCAACGATGTCCTTCAGCTCATTATCAAATATGGTCTTCTGTTTTACCCTTTCGCTCATTGAAGGATTTTTTTCAAGGAACTCTTTCAAACTATCGAAACAATTATGAATGGTTTCTGACAATTGTTTACCCTCATCTGAGACATCTTTGAATGCATCTATTTCTCGTAATAGATGCGCCCAGCATCGTTGAACAATGCGGTATTTCCAGTATGCTTTCCAGCCATCAACGACTATGGGTTTGTCCCAATCTGGACCAAGTATCTCATTCAGGACTGTTCTGCCTCTGGATTTATGTATGACGACCAATATTTCATTGTTGTTGGTGCGAAATATCCATAACCAGAATTTTTCTCCGTTGATTTTTACTCCTGTCTCATCAATATGTACCCATGCAGCATTTCGTATCTGTTCTATGCTCTTTTCGTAGCTGATCTTACAGACATCGCCTACTCTCAGTAAGATGTCATGGATCCCTTTGGTGCTGATCTCAAAGTTGTTATCATAGAAGAGGAAATCCTGGATCTTCCGCAGAACTCCACGCAGATGAAATTTTAATATGGTGACGTAGACAAGTAGATAGATGCCAAAGTTTCCCACCTGTGGGCAATCCGGATGTTTTGATATGAATCCATGACCACAATCCAGGCACTTGACTTTATGCTGATCGAATCGAGTAACTTTGATCTTTTTCAGTGGAGGTAAATCTTCAATAGTGTTTTTTTCCACTTCATCCAAATCTTGAATTTTCTTACTACCACATCGTTCGCATTCCTTGGCAACGACATCAACAATCTCATCAGGTTCAGGTTTCAGACGAGTGGCGCCTCTGTGTCCCTTTGGCGCTCCCCGTTTTCCCATTTCATCAGATTTTTTCGTATCCTGAATCTTCCCTTCAGATAGTTTTCTTGCAGAAGGTGGCGTATGTGCGTTCTCGTAGTATGCAAGTTTTTTTTTAAGAATATCGATTTTTTCTTTTAGCTCTTGATTTTCCTTTGAGACTTCTTGATATTCTTTTTCAAGATTCTGGATTTTAATTTCTTGTTTTTTAATATGTTGAATAAACTCTTCAGACCAATACTGAATCCCATCCATCCAACATAGGTAATGGACGAACCAACTGATTGATTTTTCGGTTTATTAAAAAGAAGGGCGGTCAGCTAAACAAATACAAATATTTTAATATCATAAGATATGATAACGATATTTTTCGTTTTCAATTACAATAACCCATAACATCCAAATACTGTCTAAAAATACGTAGGTTTTTTGTTTTTTTTACTTCTGTAAAACAGATATTGAAAAAGTGAAAAACCGATGTGCGGAATGTGGGTTTAAAAAAAAAATTAGAAATGAGGGATTTCTATTGAAAGAAAAAAATGAACGGGCGGCGTAGTATATCCAAAAAAAAATTCTCACTTTTGCATGTTATAATTTATCCTTTTTAAGTTTTTTGTCTAGTGAACATGCAAGTACATATGCAACTACATACCTGCCAGGACAAATCCTTTATTAAACAGCACAGACATCATATTTAATAGGATGTGGATGGGATGAAGATAGAAAGACGTTTGACGTTATTAGGAGTGCTTTTAGTAGTAGTAAGTACCGTTATGGCTACACAATATGCGACAACCAAAGTATCGTTTTCATATAGTGTTGTTCACCCAAGCGAAGCTGATATCCGTTTCGTAGGATCAGATAATTCTTCAAATGATGGTTTACGAGTCTTACGCATCAATGGTGCAAATGGAACAAATGCATTAATCACTGTTGAATTAGGAAATTGGGCTGCAAATGAAAATAAAACGTATACTGCTGCGTTTGCCATTGTCAACGAGGAAGGATTCGCAGTTAATCTAACTCATGTGACAGTTACAAATACAAGTGGTGAAAACGATTACATGCAAATTTGGTTGCATGGCAATGGTAGTTTAAAAGCATCAGATGATCCAACAGCAGTATTCGTCTACAACAATGGATCAAATTACTATACATCAAGTTCAACTGCTTGGATCCTTGCTCGTGGAGATGGTAATGTAGGTACAATGCTTACAAATGCATCGGATAATGCCACAAAAATATTTACTGCCTGGGATGAAGCTGCTGGTATACATGTACAATATACCCAGAATTTAAGTGGACCAACTGATGATGCATATCAAGCGAATGGTGCTGATACAGATCATAGTGTGGACAATGCGTCAGATTTCGTCTGGGTTCAAATATCAATAAATGTACCACCAGTTGCTACAGGTGGCGCACATGGCGGAACAATAGAGTTTAACTTCCAAGCATCGACACACTATGGTGAAGTTTAATCATCCTCTTTTTTTTCTTTTTTTCTTCTTTTTAAATAAGAGTAATGT
>JAPKYE010000031.1 GCA_026394495.1 Methanobacteriota archaeon
CAAGCAGGGTGGAAAATTGAGCGAGTATATGTTAATACATGTGTTAACACATTTTTAAAATTATATCTGTTGAAACGATTTTTACATTTTTCTTAATTTGTAGGGATGAGATCAGTACAAAATTTAGTACAGGGGAAGGGATTTGAACACCAAAATACCACCATGATAACAATTGACAATTTATTGGAGGTAGACGTGAATTGCTCTATAAATAACACGTAAAATTGAAGTACACACCATATTAGTTATGTATATCTCATAAATTCGTCTCTTGATAAACCGATATCTTTTTTGATAATTTTATTCAGAAGCCCTCTGTCGATCTTTTCCCCGGGATGGTTCGGTACAACAGTTGTTCTTCCATCAGGATGCCGTAAGAAAATATGACTTCCTTCTTGTCGTATCTTTTGAAAACCGATTTTTTGTAAAATCTTGATTAATTCTAACCCTGTTAATAATGGTAATTTAGGCATTTTAAACAGCTATTTTTTGCAAACCAATAAATCTTTCAGAAATTTTAATAGGTTTTTCACGACATTTTAGATACAAAGTAATTGCTTCCTTTGTTCTCTTAATTAATTCATCCATTGATTTAGCTTGTGTATGACAGCCAGGAAGTTCAATAACTTCTGAAATTAAATAGCCGTCTTCACCTTCTTCTATTATAACATTAAATTCTCTCATAATACTAATAATTAGTCTTTTATAGCTTATAAATTTTGTTATTCGGGATGTTGCAAAATTATTTGCAAATTTCGAGAGTTTTAACAGGTTACCATTTTGTTAATTTTTTTAGAGTGTAGGAGAAGGGATTTGAACCCAAAAATACATGTAAATTTAAATCATTTCCTCTGTTGAATTTAGAAAAGCGCAGATTAATAAATAATAGTATCCATTATGCGATTTGAGGAAGGAAGCGATAACATGTGGATAATAAGTTTGGTAACAGGTTTATTTGTGTTTTTCTTAGGTTTAATTATTAGGATTTTTAAAATGAGTTATCTCATTGCAGGTTACAATACAGCATCAAATGAAGAAAAGAAAAAATATAATGAAGAAAAAGTAATAAAGTTTGTAAGCAATTTAATATTGGTTTCTTCAGCATTTTTTATTTTTGGAGGTTTATTATTTCTACTATTTGTTGGACTGCAAGAAACAATATTTTTTGTCAGCGTGATTTTTTTTACTGGATGTATTATTGGTGGAGTTATTTATTTTAATATAAGCGGTTATGCAAAAATAAAGGACTAAAAAGTGCAGGGGAAAGGATTTGAATACGAATCAACAGATATTATTTCTAATTGTTTTCATTTCGATAATCCCCCTGATAGTAATTTAAAAATGAAGTAATGGGGGGCATTTAACCCATACTTATAGAGCCGCAAGTAGGTATTCAATTTTATGACATTTCAACAGGAGAAAGAATGCAAAAAGTGCCGCAGGAGGGGATCGAACCCCCGACATCACGGTCTTCAGCCGTGCACTCTCCCAGCTGAGTTACCGCGGCAAATAAAAAAAAAATTAAGATTTGCGCGTTGTTTTTACTCAACTGATGCAATCAACTCATCAACTGTTTTTCTCATCTCTTTTAATTTGGCTTTGACCAATAAGAATGTTTCTTGTACTGCATCAGTTGTGACTGCACCTTGAGATGAGGGAACAATAAGGCCATCTTGTTCTAATATCCGAAGCGAATAGCGTACCATGTGTTGCGGATGTTGTGTCAACTCGGAGAGTTTAATGATTCCAGCTGGTTGATTTTTCTTTAGTGTTTCCAGAACCATGAGGTGTCGTTTTAAAATATCTAACTCGGTTTCAATCACATTTGTGAGAACACATCTTTCCTTATTTTTGCCTTTTGTTGTATTAACCATAATAATTTTTTCTCCCTTTTTTCTTGTTTAATTGGTACTTGTTAGCAGTCGTAATATATGTTCATGTATTTATAATCTGTCACATGTTCACAGCGTAAAAAAAATGTGCAAAACATTGCAACAAGAATTTTTCTTTTTTTGAATTATTATGTTTCTTGTTCGAATTGCTACATGCGTTAGACAAACAGAAACCTTTATGTTTGATTATTTTATTCCCAAACTCCATGAATCCAGAATTAAATGATCCACATCCGATGAAATTAGAAATGAACGAACAACAATTAATGATACGAAATATGGTGCGGGAATTTGCAGCAAAAGAGATTGCGCCGATCGCAGCGGAACTAGATAAAAAAGAAGAGTATCCCACAAAGACTTTGGAAAAAATGGCGAAACTCGGACTTTTAGGCATAATTATCCCAACGCAATACGGTGGTGCAGGGTTAGATACCATAAGTTATGCAACAGTCGTTGAAGAGATTTCACGGAAATGCGCATCCACTGGTGTGATCACTTCGGTTCATAACTCGCTTGCTGCATGGCCGATCATCAAATATGGAACCGATGAACAAAAAAAGAAATACCTTCCAATCCTAGCCAAAGGCGAAAAAATAGGTGCGTTTGCAGCAACTGAGCCTAACGCGGGCTCTGATTTGGGCGCTATGCTGACAACAGCAGTGTTGAAGGGACATCACTATATTATAAACGGTAGTAAAACTTTTATCACTAGTGGTCCAAAAGCAGGGATTATCATCGTGTTTGCGGTTACTGATAAAAACGCAGGAGTGAAAGGTCTTAGTGCATTTATCGTGGAAAACACGATGAAAGGATATTCTGTTGGAAGTATCTTTGAAAAACTTGGGATTCATGCGTCACTTACATCTGAACTGATTTTTGAAAACATGGAAGTACCTAAGGAAAACCTTCTCGGCAAAGAAGGAGAAGGTTTTAAGATCGCTTTAAGTACACTTGACGGAGGGCGAATCGGTATCGCCTCTCAAGCTGTTGGTATCGCACAGGCCGCACTTGACGAAAGCATTGAGTATTCCAAGCAACGACAGCAATTTGGACAGCATATCTCTAAATTTCAGGCGATTCAGTGGATGATCGCAGATATGGCTACTCATATTGAGGCAGCTCGATTTCTCGTCTATAACGCTGCGTATAAGAAAGATAAAGGAGAGCGAATCTCAAAAGAAGCTGCGATGGCAAAACTGTTCGCAAGTGAAACTGCGATGGATGCAGTGAATAAAGCAGTACAAATCCATGGCGGTTATGGCTATACAAAAGAATATACTGTGGAGCGGTTATTCCGAGATGCAAAGATAACAGAGATATATGAGGGTACATCAGAAGTCCAACGTATGGTGATTGCAGCAAATGTCTTAGGATAAAAAAAATTGTTTAATAGTATTTTTTAGTTGGTAAATAATACTGGGTGATAATACTATGGGGGAGTTACAGTACGAGAAAGAATATCAAAGCTGGAAATGGAAAATACCTAAGAAGTATAATATCGGCGCTGACGTAGTCGATAAACATGCTGATTCTAAAAATAGGAACAAGGTTGCGTTGTTTTGGGAAAATGCGAAAGGCGAATGTAAACAGTTTACGTTTGGCGAGATGAAAAATCTTTCTAATAAATTTGGGAACGCCTTAAAAAATCTTGGATTAAAAAAAGGCAATCGTTTTCTCATCAGACTACCGAACATCCCTGAGTTTCAGATCTCTTTTATTGGTGGTGTAAAGATCGGTGCGGTGCCTATTCCCTCCAGTGTCATGTTCCGTGAGCATGAAGTCGAATATCGGATCAACGATAGCAGTGCAGTCGCAGTGATAACGACCGCTAAATATGTTACTGAGGTAAATGCAATTAAAAAGAATTGTCCTACATTGAAACATATTATCGTTGTTGACGAGCCAAAAAACGATGAGGTGTCATATAGCGAGAGTATGAAAAATAGTTCTCGACATCTTGAACTTATACCAACGTTGAGTACGGATACAGCGTTTTTCTGTTATACTTCTGGGACTACGGGGAACCCTAAAGGAGCTGTGCATCTTCATCAGTGGGTACCAGGTAATGACCCTAGTGTGCTGTACTGGCAGAATGCTAATGAAATGGATGTTATCGCGCATACTGGTGATTTAAACTGGATTTATCCACTGGGGAATGGTTTTTTGTATGTCTGGCGATGGGGTATTTCCACTTTGGTGTATGAGGGTAAGTTTGATGCTGAGCGGTGGTTTGGTCTCATGGAGAAATATCAAGTGACGAATCTTGCATCGGTTCCTACTGCGTATCGGATGTTTCTTACGATTAAAGATGCAGAAAAGAAATATGATCTCTCTTCTTTGCGACATTGTATCTCCGCGGGTGAACCATTGAATCCTGCAGTATTGAAAAATTGGAAACAGCATTTTGGTCTTGATATTTATGATGGTATCGGCATGACCGAGGTGATGGTGTATCTTTCTAATTTAAGAGATATGAAGATTAAGCCAGGTTCTTGCGGTCGACCTCAGCCTGGTCATATTTGTGCTCTTCTTGATGATATGGGAAAACCTGTTGCTCAGGGAGAATCTGGTGTGCTTGCGGTGAAAAAAAATGATCCTGGGTTGTTTAGGGAGTATTGGAATAAACCTGAGAAAACTGCTGAGAGTTTTAAAAATGATTGGTTTTTGAGTGGCGATGTCCTGTATCAGGATGAAGAAGGTTTTTTCTGGTTTAGCGGAAGAAATGATGATCTGATTAAGGCAAGTGGGTACCGTATTTCACCGTTTGAGGTTGAATCAGCAGTGATTTCTCATCCTGATGTTTTGGAGTGTGCTGTTGTTGCTAGTCCAGATGAGATGCGTGGTGTGATTATCAAAGCGTATGTGATTCTTCATGATCGGAGAAAAGCATCTGAGATTTTAGTTAAAGATATTCAGGAGTATTGTAAAAAAGTCGCGGCTCCCTATAAATATCCTCGGGAGATTGAGTTTGTTGATGAGCTTCCTAAAACACAGAGTGGTAAGATCAAGCGAAAGGAGCTTAGGGAACGGGAAATGAAGACAAAAGGAGTGATGAAATGAATATCGTCGTCTGTGCGAAGCAGGTTGTTGATGTCTCGGAAATAAAGATTGATCCGCAGACACAAAAACCGATTATTACGGGTATCGCAAAAAAAATTAGTGACATCGATAAGAATGCTTTGGAGGAAGGAATTAGGATAAAAGAAAAACATGGTGGGAAAATCACGGTGATATCTGTTGGTTCAGCTGATGTCAAAGAGCGGATAAAGGAGCTTTTGGCGATGGGTGCTGATGAAGGAGTACTTGTTGTTCCCCCGGATAACGCTGATTATGCGATGATTTCCCATATTCTTGCTGGTGTGATAAAAAAGATTGGGTCATACGATATCGTGTTGTGTGGTGAGGCATCCATTGATATGTTTTCTGGTCAGATGGGGCCGCGTATCGCAGGGTTTCTTGGCATTCCTCAGATCACCTATGCTCAGAAAGTTTCTGCTGAAAAAGATCATGTTGTTTCTGAGCGTAACCTTGGTGATAAAATAGTCACGATGGAATCATTGTACCCTGTGTTGATTACCGTGACAAAAGAAATTAATGTGCCAAGACTGCCTAGTCTGATGCAGATACTTGGCTCTGCAAGTAAACCACTTTTAATATGGCCAATGGATGGTGTTGTCTCTGGGCAACTTATTCATAAAATCTCTACTATTGATGTTAAAGGGGTGCCGATGCAGCGTAAAAACATTGTGTATAAGGATGATATTGATAAGTCTGTGGAAAAGCTTGTCAATGATCTTGCAAAAGAAGGAGTGCTAAGGTGAACGGTATGGTGCTTGTGTATTCTGATGAAAAAAACTTGCTTTTGGAACTTATTCATCTGGGAAAAGATCTCGCTAAAGATGAGCATAAGAAAGTGACTGCGGTTATTATTGGTCCTGATCATCATTCAAAAGATTACATCATGCATGGGGCTGATGTGGTTGTGGTCGTTGATTGTGCGATTCATCCGTTTAAAGCTGAGGAATACACTGATATTTTGGCTGAGGTTATTAAAGAAAATAAATCTGAGATTGTTCTTATCGGGTCAAATAAAAATGGTAAAGAGCTTGCTCCGCGTCTTGCCGCATTTTTTGATACGGGTTGTATCACCGATGGAACAAAAGTGTATATGAAAGATAAGAAACTGACGGTGGAACGCATCGTGTATAGTGGAAATGCTGTTTCTGTGGAGCAGTTTACATCAAAACCTGAGATTGTGACTATTCCCTCAAAAGTAGTGGATCCTTTGCCAAAAGACGAGAATCACAAAGGAGACATTATAAAGAAAACGATTCCTGTGAAACCGTCGCCGTCAAAGATAGTGTCGGTTCATCAGATGAAATCTGAGAGTGTGAATGTTGAGGCAGCAGAGATCATTGTGTCTTGTGGACGTGGGTTGAAAAACAAGCAGGATATCCATCTGATCAGTGAGCTTGCTGATGTGCTTAAGGGAAGGACTGTTGGGTGTTCTCGGCCGATCGCCGCGGATTTAAAATGGTTATCTGAGGATCATTGGATAGGTTTGTCTGGTCATAAGGTTAAACCAAAATTGTATATTGCTGCAGGGATCAGTGGTCAGATTCAACATATCGCGGGTATGCGTGACTCAGGGGTTGTGGTGGCGATAAACAAGGATCCTGATGCCTTGATCTTTAAATCAGCGGATTACGGGATTGTCGGTGATCTGTACGAGATCCTCCCAAAACTCACCACAGCAATTAAAGCAAAGATGGAGTAAGCTAAATTTTATGGGGCGAGACGAAGACAAAGCATTTCTTTCAAAGATTCCAAAAGAGCAATTAAT
>JAPKYE010000105.1 GCA_026394495.1 Methanobacteriota archaeon
GATTATGTTTGCTAAGCAGTTTCCTGAGCGGTTTTTTGAGATGGGGATCGCTGAGGCGAATATGATCTCTACTGCAGCTGGGCTTGCATCGTGCGGGAAAATCCCGTTTGCAAGTACGTTTGCTGTGTTTGCTACGGGTCGTGTGTATGATCAGGTTCGTATGGATGTCGCGTATTCACGGGCGAATGTAAAAATCTTTGCGACCCATGGTGGAATCACCGTTGGAAAAGATGGTGCTAGTCATCAGATGATTGAGGATCTTGCGTTGATGAGGGTTCTTCCTAATATGACGGTTTTTGCTCCTAGTGATGCTGCATTGACTCGACGAACTGTGGAACTTATGGCGGAGACCAAGGGACCTATGTATGCTCGTATCGGTCGTGCTGTTGCTCCAGTCATCTACAAACCTGATGATTTAAATGAGTTGAAAATTGGAAGAGGAATCATCCTTAAAGAAGGAGACGATGCGACAATTATCGCCTGTGGGACTATGGTTGAACCTGCATTGACGGCTCATGAGATGTTGCAGAAAGAAGGAATGAGTGTTCGTGTCGTGGATATGTATACGATTAAACCACTGGATAAAAAACTGGTGGTAAGATGCGCAAAGGAAACATCTGCAGTAGTCACTGTTGAGGAGCATTCTGTGATTGGTGGTCTTGGTGGCGCTGTCGCTGAGACGATTGCAGAAGAAGGTGTGTGTTCTAAGTTTCAGAGAATGGGTATACAGGATATCTTCTGTGAATCAGGTGAACCAAGTGATCTCTTGGAGAAATATAAGCTAAATGAGAAGCATATCGCAAACACGGTACGTTCTTTGTGTCAACGCTAATTTATCTGAAGTAACATGAATTATTTTTTTAGTACAATTGTTACGACATCCTGATCCTTTAATAAATGATCAAGGCCGACGCGTTGACCCGTATGTTTTGCAGATAATCCCCAGATTTGGGCGTACCGAAATTTTTCTTTGAATGTCCGATGGAGACGAACGCAGATTGTTTCCACTTTTGCGCCTTCACGAAGGATCATTGGTTCATTGTAATCTGGGTCTTTTCCCATGGGTTTAAGGTAGATACGAACGAATTTTAATCCCTTGTAAACATTTTCTTTTAATTCATCTAATCCTTTTTTATTTTTTGCGGATATTGGAAGCACTATCCATCCTTGTTTTTTCAGTATGTTTATTGTTTGAGTAAGATATGTTTGATCAATTAAATCGGTTTTGTTAAGAATAATTATTGCGGGGACATAGATTCGGTTCTGGGTGAACACATCGATAAGTTGATCTTCTGTGAGATCCTCACGGATCGTGATATCTGCGTTGATTACAAATTCTGATGTAATTGTTTTTATTAATTCCTCATCCATATGAGTAAGTTTCAGTGTTGTATGAACAAGAATTCCACCGTTATTTGCTTTTTTCACAACGACATTTGGTGGCCGTTTGTTGACGCGTAACCCTGCAGTAAACAACTCTTTTTCTATAACATCAAGTTGACTGCGTTGCCGAGGGTCAATCATCAGTAAGAGTAGATCAACGGATCGTACCGCGGAAAGAATCTCTCGTCCTCGTCCTCTTCCTTGTGCGGCACCTGTGATCATTCCTGGTAAATCAAGGAGTTGGATGTATGCACTTTTATATTTCATCATCCCGGGGATTGTTTCTAGGGTAGTGAAATCATAGTCTCCAACCTTGCTATCTGCATCGGTAAATTGATTCAAAAGTGTGCTTTTGCCGACGCTGGGAAATCCGACGATGCCTACGGTTGCATCACCAGATTTTTTTACCGAGAAACCTTTTCCTTTTCCGCCGCCACCGCCTTTCTGTTTCTCCAGTTCTTCTTTGAGGCGTGCCATTTTTGCTTTGAGTTTGCCGATATGATGTTCTGTATTCTTGTTTTTTTGTGTCTTGAAGATTTCATCTTCAATTGATTTTATATCATCTTCTTTTGTCGGCGACATAGAACCCTGAGCAAAAGCGATATAGGGGTAGACATATAAAAATACTTTATTTTTTTGTGATAAGAGTCCCAGTTTTTTCCGATAGTGCTTCCCATCCTTGATTCATGTGGGAGATAATCACTTTTTTTCCACCCCATTCAAGAAATCGTATCGCAGCAAGTATCTTTGGTCCCATGCTACCGGGTGGGAATTGACCTTCGGAATAATAGGTTTTTGCTTCTTTCAGGCTGAGATGCCGTATGGGTTTTTGCTGTGGTGATCCGTAATTATGATATACGTATTTTTCTTCGGTAAGAATCAATAATACATCAGCGTGTATTATTTCTGCGAGTCGTTCCGCTGAGAGATCTTTATCCACTACTGCTTCAAGGCCGTCAAACCCCCAGCCTTTTTTCTGGATCACGGGCATCCCTCCGCCACCAGCAGCGATAACGATAAATCCACTTTCCATCATTTTTTTGATAATTGGGGCTTCGACGATTGTGAGAGGATCTGGTGAAGGTGCAATCATCCGCCATCCTTTTGGTGTATGAACCATCTGATATCCTTCTTTCAGCATTTTTACTGCGCGTTGAGAGGTATACGCTGGTCCAATGGGTTTTGTCGGGTTTTTCAGATCAGGGTCTTTTGGGGAAACAAGCACTTGAGTAACGATGGCTGCCACTGGTTTGTTGATGTGTTGTTTTTGTAATGCATTTGCTAGACATTGCTGAATCATATACCCGATATATCCTTCGCTTTCTGCGACACATATACCTAGGGGCATTGCCGGGGTTACGTTTTTGTTTGCTTCGTTTTGCAGAAAGATTGATCCGACTTGTGGACCGTTTCCGTGTGTGATGAGAACGTCATAATTGTTTTTTATCATCTTGACAATTTCTTTTGTGCTTTCTCGGGTATTTGCAAATTGTTCGTAGATGGTTCCCTTTTGTCCTTTTTTTATGAGCGCATTTCCTCCAAGGGCGATAACAACTCGTTTCTTCATAGGAAGAATATGGTAACAGATTCGTGCTATAAAAATATGACCGATTTCTTAGAAAGAACTGATGGTTTTTCTTCAGTTATGCGAGGGTATATATCATTCTTCTTTGATAAAGAGATACAATGCTTGTAAAAGAACGAAATCAGCTGATTACGCGTTTAAAACATGAGGGGTACATTAAAAGCCTTGCTGTAGAACACACGTTTCAGTTGATTCCTCGTGAGTTGTTTATTCCGGATTCGATTCGACATCGTGCATATGTTGATACTCCTCTTGAGATAGGTGAAGGGCAGACGATCTCTGCTCCGCATATGGTTGCGATCATGTGCGAAGCACTCGATATTCACAAGGGACAAAAAATCCTTGAGATTGGAGCCGGGTCTGGATACCATGCTGCAGTTGTTGCAACACTAGTTGGTAACAACGGGCATGTGTACAGTATTGAACGATTTTCCATGTTAGCTGAACAGGCTAGGGTCCATCTTAAAAAAGCCGGTGTTTCAAATGTCACAGTTGTTGTTGGAGATGGCTCATTGGGATATCCTGAACAAGCATCTTATGATCGTATCTATCTTACATGCGCGTCTCCAGGTGTTCCGCCACCGCTGTTTGCTCAGTTGAAAGACAAAGGTAAACTGTTGATTCCTAATGGTGATCGTATCTGTACGCTTGAACGGTATGAAAAAAACAAATCAAAGATCACCCGAACAAATCACGGTGGATGTGTATTTGTGCCGCTTGTTGGGAAATACGGGTTTTGATATGAGAGCTCAATCATAGCAATGTCGCAATGTTGGGAAATGGTTCAGGTCATGCGGATGGGAAATACCGGGTTTCCATGTGTTGTTTTTGGCAAAAGATAATTTATTAAACCTTATACATGATAATTAAATTAAAGCAATCGAGGCAAACATGATGAAGATATTGATTATTAACTGCATTATATTGATATCATTGTTTTCTCTCAGTGGATGTGTTCAAACACCGCCAGAACAATCGTATCCAATAACGCTTACTGCACTTGTTTGGGTAGAAAATACAACAGTTTTGTCTGAAACAGATGTACGAAATCTATTCAATGCCTCTCTTAATGAGTTCTGGAATGAATCAATAGAAATTATGAAAGAAGAAAAATGGCCGGTTTATTATGGTAATTTCACGTTTACACCGCGTGTTGAGCAGATGACTATTCGTTTAGAAAATTATTCAGTTAGGATTAACAATGAATCCGGTGTTCATTCAATAAATAATCCCATTGGAATAAATTACACGGAGTATGGTCCTCCGCTGTGGCGCATGGCAATCCCTGGGGTATCCTATGATAAAGAACCGCCGCGGGTTCATACCAATGAAACCGTTGAGCAGCATAGTACTAGTGGTCAATCAAGTGACGAAACTAAAGTCTATTTGCATTTTTTTGTTGAACAACAAAACGGCACGGTAATACTATTTAGTTAAAAAACCACTTAGCAGAAATTTAATCTTGTTTTCATCAAAAATAAAAAATTTACTTGTTTTTTCGCATTTTGAAATAAACTGAGATGAAATGGCTTTATATTTCTCAAGAAAATTGAATAAATTGTGAAAAAAATGAAGCGAGCTGAGGAAAAAACATATAAATACACACAAAAAATCTTTTTTAAAGAATAAACTTAAATATTAAAAACTATTATCGTCTTCAACAGATAGTATCGGGAGGAAAAAAATGACAAATTTAAAAAAAGTATATTTTATTGGAACAATATTTACAATGATTTTATTGATGAGTAGTTCAATAAATGTAGTTTCTAGCCCATATGTATTATCTGAATCATCAAATAAAACTGCAATTTCTGAATCTTATCCTAATTCCCCTTTTAATGTTACAATGGAAACCGCGAAAACGTTTTCCTTAAATGAGGATATCAATGTAATTATTACTGTTAAATCAAATGTCATTGTATCAAATACAAATGTTAAGATTGTATTAACTAGTGGAATTCTTCTCGTAAAAGGTGATCTTTTTTGGAATGGGAGTCTGAAACCAAATGATGAAAAAGTTTTTTCCATTATTGTAAAAATCCAAAACCCTGGTGAATATGAGATATATACTCATGTCACGGATAAAGAAAATAAACAATTTGGGAATAATAAAGCTCTCTATCTTTCATTTGAACAAAATAATGGCAAGATCAGTAATACGCCACAGATTAACCCTTCAACTTTTTTGATGAAAGCAGTTATGATCGATGATAAATCAATCAATTATTCTGAACAGGATGGTGTCCCATTATCTGTGACTATCTCTGGTCGGGAGTATTATCTGGATGAAGCCGGTGTATATTATATCAAAATTAAATATGCAAAACTTGAGCTCTGGCGACAAGGATGGCCATGGGATACCCTTGAACAAACAACCTATACAAATAATGATGGTTATTTTCAGTTTTCTCCATGTAATCCCGGGACCTTTAAGATAACTGTTTTTGCTGAAACACACGATTCAAGTGGTCATAATGCTGTTCGAATTAGCGATGGAGGATGGCCAATCGACAACGTCTACGCTTGGGAAACGGGTTGGCACTCAGTTAGTTCAAGTAAGTACTTTGACTGTACTGTCACCGGTTCATATCGCGGTCTCTTTGAGACATATCGTAGTATCCTTGAAGCCTACGACTGGTTGTACAACCAAGTATCATGGAGTCGTTCGAAAATATCAGTTAATTATCCTCGAGGTGATGATCCTGCATATCATGTTGATTGGTTAGGCAGTGAATGGATAGAAATAATTTCTCCATGGGAATGGGATCGTTACGCGTTACAACATGAATATGGACATGCTGTAATGTACAAAGCCTATGATAATGATTTTCCTCCAACAAGTTTTAGTGATGACCATTGGCTTTCTTTGGAAACGGATGGAGGATTTGCTTTAACAGAAGGATGGTCACAATTTTTTGGATGTGCAGTCGATAACAACGATATAAAAAGTTTGGAATCAGGGTATTATGCTGATATTCAAGATACCGGAGACTGGGATGGAAACATTGTTGAAGGGGCAGTCGCCGGGTTACTCTGGGACATCTTTGATGGAACAAGCAGCAGCGATTATCCATCTTGGAGTTTCAGCCATTACGGTGATTATATTTCTAATAGATTTGACAGGACTTGGACTATCATCAGAAATGATCATCCAGGTGATATGAATGGTTTTTGGAGTAATTGGAATTCGCGATATGGTGTAAATGTTGATATTTGGGCCGTTTTTTACAACCAGCGGATGTCACAAGATTTGACAGCCCCTACTAATCCAACATCATATACTTCTTCGCATATCGTTGGGGTATCCTCAACTGATAATACAATCTATGTGCAATGGTCTGGTGCAACCGATGCTGTCAGTGGAGTATATGGATACGGGGTTTTATGGTCATCCGCACCAAGTTTACCACCGACGACGCTTACCACAACAAATAATTATATAACAAGTTCAGCTCTGACTGATGGAACATGGTATATCAATATCAGGACTGTGGATCGTGCACAAAATTGGAACAGCGGATATTATTCTGTTGGACCGTTTTATATTTATACAGTGCCTCCAGGTAATCCCTCAAATTTAGATGCCTCTAACCCAACCGCAACATCCATTCAACTTTCTTGGACAAAAGGATCAGGTAGCGACTACACCATGATCCGAAAGAGAACCGATCAGTATCCTACCTCACCAACAGACGGCATACAAGCATATTACGGCACCGGAACATCAACAACAGATACAAGCCTAACCTCAGGACAAAGATATTACTACCGAGCATGGGCATATGCAAG
>JAPKYE010000019.1 GCA_026394495.1 Methanobacteriota archaeon
CTGGACATCGCCACACCATTCCAGTTTCGGGTAGTGTCTTTGGCTGTCCAGGTGTTGCCGTAATCGGTGGAGATGTAGATCTGTCCACTAGGGACTGTTGCGGTTTGGTATTGTCCGTTGCTGGACATCGCCACATCATTCCAGTTTCTGGTGGTGTCTTTGGGTGTCAAGGTGTTGCCGTAGTCGGTGGAGACGTAGATCTGCCCACCCCAGGCTGTTGCGGTTTGATATTGTCCGTTGCTTGACATCGCCACACCCCGCCAGTTTCTGGTGGCGTCTTTGGGTGTCCAGGTGTTCCCATAGTCAGCTGAGATGTAGATCTGCCCACCTTGGTCTACTGCGGTTTGGTATTGTCCGTTACTTGACATCGCTACACCATACCAGTTTCTGGTGGTGTCTTTGGGTGTCCATGTGTTGCCGTAATCGGTGGAGACGTAGATCTGCCCATTAAAGGCTGTTGCGGTTTGGTATTGTCCGTTGCTTGACATCGCCACATCCCGCCATGTTCTGGTGGTGTCTTTGGGTGTCCACGTATTACCACAAGATGGGTCAAGAATCCAACCTTCACTCGCAGATGATTGTACGGAGCCATCAGGGAACATGAACCCGCCAGAGGTAGAATGAACGGTTCCATTTACTTCCAGCTTGCTATTTGGGCTTGTTGTGCCGATGCCGACAGAACCGTTATTGTAGTAGATGTTATTGCCGTTTAAACCCCAGAGTGAGAATCCTGGCGGTCCCTGAGACCCTGGAAGTCCTTGTTCCCCTTGTGGTCCTGGTATTCCTTGAGGACCTTGTTCACCTTGAGGCCCCTGTGGACCTGTGTCACCAATATCTCCTTTATCACCTTTTAGACCTGGTGGTCCTTGAAGACCCTGAGGAATAGAGATAAAGATCTGCCCAACACTGACTACAGCGGTTTGGTACTGTCCGTTGCTTGACATCGCCACACTATTCCAGTTTCTGGTGGTGTCTTTGGGTGTCCAGATGTTACCATAATCGGTGGAGACGTAGATCTGCCCATTATTGACTACTGCGGTTTGGTATTGTCCGTTGCTTGACATCGCCACATCCCTCCAGTATCTGGTGGTTTCTTTAGGTGTCCATGTGTTACCATAATCGGTGGAGATGTAGATCTGCCCAATCCAGACTACTGCGGTTTGGTATTGTCCGTTGCTGGACATCGTCACACCAGACCAACTTCTGCTGGTGTCTTTGGCTGTCCATGTGTTGCCGTAGTCGGTGGAGATGTAGATCTGCCCATTATTGACTGTTGCGGTTTGTAACTGTCCGGTACTGGACATCGCCACACCCTGCCAGCCTCTGATAGTGTCCTCAGGTGTCCATGTGTTACCATAATCGGTGGAGATGTAGATCTGCCCACTATAGACAGTTGCGGTTTGGTACCGTCCATCACCAGACATCGCCACACCATACCAGTCTCTGATGGCGTCTTTGGCCGTCCAGGTGCTGCCGTAATCAGTAGAGACGTAGATCTGACCACCAAAGACTACTGCGGTTTGGTACTGTCCATTGCTAGACATCGCCACTTCCTGCCAACTTCTGGTGGTGTCTCTGGGTGCCCAGGTGTTCCCGTAATCAGTGGAGACATAGATCTGACCACCACCGACTGTTGCGGTTTGATACTCTCCACTACTCGACATCGCCACATCCCGCCAACCTCTAGTGGTGTCTCTAGGTGTCCACGTGTTGCCACAAGATCCGTTTAGAATCGAACTTGCAGATGTTTGTATGGAACCATCAGGGAACATGAACCCGCCAAATAGAGAATGAATTATTCCATTCACTTCTAACTTACTATTTGGAGTCGATGTCCCAATACCAACATTTCCTGATGGAATCGCAAACATATTCCCAGGGTTTGTCCAGAAATCCCAGTCACTGTCACGATGCGGAAACGGGAAAGATCCATCTGCCGTCTGTCTTTCTGCGGTCACCACTTCAGCAGCATTAATAGGCTCATGGTCTAGCTGGGGTACACTACCGAGAACACTTGAAAAAGCCCCAACAACGAACACCATCACGATCGCTACGCTAAAAACCAGCCTTTGTTTCTTATTCATAATTTTTTTCATATCTTTTTACCTCCCAAACTACAGATAGAATGTTTAAACTTAACTTAAATGTTTGCTAAACTATAATTTTTATAACATATAACAAAATATTTCTCTTACAAATCAGAAACGAGATGAAAATCAATAAAGGTTGAAAAAATGGGAAGATATAAAAAAAATTTATTCCGCACCATCGTTCATTATACACCAATAAGATAAATAAACATATGATTTTATAAGCCTTGACGCGTTTCAAAATAATTGATAGAATGGGTGAATTGAGAAACTCAGATGTTGTTACTCATCTGATAAAATCCTTGTTACTTGTTGCCGGCAGAAGAACACTCTATAGTTTTGCGCTTCAAGTAATTAAGACGACCATGAAAAAACTCGAAAAGGATTTTACGTTTCTTGGCAATATTAACATCCAAGAAGCATCGTATTCTGAAGGAGGTGCTTCTATTTCTACAGATCCCGTGATTGATACAGTTGAATCCGCGCAATTGGGTGAAGCATGTGATGCAATCATCCGCGTCTTCTACAAAGATCTTTTAGATACAACAGGGGATGATGCTGGTCTTTATTTCATCACTGAACTCAAAGAACAACTCGGAGATCAATTTGTCAGTTCATTACAAAAACACGGAATAAATTTCGAACGAATTCAGACAGAACAACATATACGATATCGATTCCGTGAACACAAAGCACCTCAACCCCCAAAACCAAAGGAAGAACCAAAAAAAGAAGAACCAACTAGTCCTTATACATGGGATACCGTCTCAACATGGAAATACGACGACAACCTCTGTTTTCTCTATAAAGACAATGGAAGTTTACTCGACACATTACAACTGGATTTGGTTATTGAGGATTATATCATACGTATTTCCGCACCCAAAGACGCACCAATACCTATTGAATCAACCATGATCACCATGGCGGAGAAAGACATCAAGTTTCTTGAGATGCTGCGTGAACAGGATATGGACATGGAACTAGCGATAGGACTGCTTCATGTATCCACTCAAAAATTTGAGGCATTGATCAAAAAATTAGTCCATCTTGAAATGCTCCAATATATCTCCGATGATGAAATGAAACTCACAGAAAAAGGAATCAGTTTTCTCTCTGAGATAAAAAAAGAAACTGGAAACACCCACAGAAACGATACATAAACTTCGCAGATGCGGGGAAGTTATTTCTTTACTTTTTTCCAGTCCTCTAAAAACTGTTTGATACCAGCATCGGTCAGTGAATGCTTCGCCATTTTTTTGATGATTCCTGGCGGGATCGTTGCGATATCAGCACCAAGTCGCGCAGCCTGAATCACATGAATAGGATGTCGAATACTCGCAACAATTACTTCTGTTGTTATATCATAATTGGTATAAATTTCCATGATTTCTTCGATGACCTGCATCCCATCATGCCCCATATCATCAAGTCGACCGATAAACGGACTTACATAGGTTGCACCTGCTTTTGCAGCAAGCAATGCTTGAGCCGCCGAGAAAACAAGAGTAACGTTAGTTTGAATCCCATCCTTACTCAGTGCTTTTACTGCTTTGAGTCCTTCAGGCGTCATCGGGATTTTGATCGCTATGTTTTTTTGGTATTTCTCAGGGATTTGATTAATAATTGTTTTTGCTTCTTTGACCATGTCTTCTGCATGTTCACTAATCACTTCAAGGCTAATCGGTCCATCAACAATTTTAAAGATCTCGCCAATGATTTCTTTGAATGATTTACCACATTTTGCGATGAGCGTAGGGTTTGTGGTTACGCCATCGATAATGCCCCATGAAGCAAGTTCTCTGATTTCATCAAGGTCTGCAGTATCAACAAATATTTTCATACTTTTCAACTCCCAGTAGTCGGTATTGTTTTGTTGTTCATAACGTTTGCTCTTTTCTCGTTTTGATGTGTCATGTTTCTTGCGAGTGGAGAGATACAAATAGATATACATTTGAACAAACCAAAACATATATATATTTACGTATACATTACGAATATTGGGATGGGAAGATGCCTCTAACCAGGAAAGCACGAACAGTGGGAAGTAGCCTAGTGATTACAATTCCAAGTCAGATCGCAAAGGCACATGATATTGAAGATGGAGACGAACTGGAAATCATACCGGCAGGGATTGGAGAATTTCTTATAAAAAAAGTAAAGAAACGCCCAAAGAAAAAATAAATACATAACCAAAGTAACCCTGCCTATAACCAGTCGATTCCTAAGAAGAATACAGAAGCGAACACAAAAAAACAGAAGAAAATAACTCTGAGAGTTACTTATTTATATAAGAAACAATATAAGTAGTATCATTAGAGGAATCAAATATGGCACAACAGAAGAAAGGTGAAGGATTCCACTCCGCAGCTGGACTCATTCGATACTTTGATGCAGAAGAAAAAACAGCGATGAAGATCAACCCGAAACTCGTCATCGCCATGTGCATCGCCACAATCGTGATTGTTATATCAGTCAGCATGATGTGGCCGCTCGCATAAACAACAGTAAAAAAACCGCATCATTCTTTTTTTTAAATACAAAAAAGGCTAGTTAGCGAAGAAGTTTTTTATTTGTGTTTTTGCTTGCCTGTTTGAATACCCACTGCGGATGAGATGAACATACATCGCATCCTTGTACAGCCGTTTAATTTGTTTTTCGACATTCATCATACATTATAATATTACTAACTTAATATATAAATAGTCGGAAAATGTTCGGAAAAAACCGAACAACTTCCATTTTTTATGGATAAATTGGCGTTCAAATCTCCCTTGGTTTACATTTCATAGTAATTGTATATTACATTAAATCAAATTGTAGATGCAATGGATATTCCCAATTCTCATGACATAACAGCCGCCAAAACATCTGTATTTCTCGACGCAGTGCTTACAAGTTTCATCTTTAAAAAGAGTTTCATTGCATCGATATTTTTTAAAACCATACTGCCAGATATCTGCTATTGAATTTTGTAGCACATTTCCCTCGATAAAATCAGGTATATCAGGTTGTTCAGGGCAGCCTCTTACGTTGCCGTCGACACCAATACAACACGCAGTGATTCCCACAGGACACAAAAACGGCTCACGTCGAATCCGTTCTTCATAATGGGCAAGATATGGCAAATTCTCCGCTATACGAATTTCAAGAGGTTTAGAATTCTCTTCTATAAAAGCAAATAAGTGATTCATTTGAGAGGTATCAAGTAAAAACTGGTCTTTTATTTCGGCTCGTCCAATAGGCATTACGACACTAATGCGCCAGATTTTTACTTGAAGATCAACTAATAAATCCCAGATTTTTTCTAATTCACGAAAGTTGTTTTTAGTTATTGTTGTTGCAACAGAGAGAACAGGTAAGTCGATTTCTTGCAGATATTGAAGAGCCTGAATTGCCCGTTGAAAACTCTGAGAATCACCGCGAATAGTATTATGTGTTTTTTCCAAACCATCGAGACTGATTTGTATTGAATCAACACCGGCCTCTTTGATTTTTTTAACCATCGGTTTATCAATAAAAAAACCATTTGTCGCAATACCAGTTTTCAGACCTTGTGAATGTGCAAATGAGAGAACATCCAATACATCTTTCCTCATGAAAGGTTCGCCACCGGTAACTGAAAACATTCGAGTCTTCATTGCTCTGAGCTCAGAAATGACCTTTTTTATCTCCTCTGAAGAAAGCTCACGATCATATGTCTCTTTGGTTGCACCGCAATGTTCGCACTTTAAGTTACATCGTCTGGTACAATCCCATAAAATATACGATGGTGGTGATTGTATTTTACTTTTTTTTGTACGGTTCAAAATCTTTTTTCGATACCGGAGTGCAGCATATTGCTCAAGTTTATATGCCCAATTCGTTCGAATCATAGAAAAATGATGAGAACTACGATTATCTTTAAGCAGGTCCTGGGCCGTATGCCATCATCGTCGAAGGAATATAAATGAAGATAATAAAAATCAACACACCGATAAAAATGAAGGTTAAAATAAGACCAATGATTAAGAACTTTTTATTCTTCGTTTTTTTATACGTTATGAGAGCAAAAATCCCACAAACAAGCAATATAACAAGAATCAATCCAAAAATAATATACTCCAACATAACCTGCAATATAATTTAGTACCATTTAAAGATTTTGACAACGATTGATATATCTGATGAAAGCATTCAACTCTTGACGCACATTTCTGTTTGGAGATAATAAAACGAGGTGAATCAAAGGGTTTTTTCCCACTTTGTTTGGTCGCAAGATACTATTGTCTTTGTATTGGAAAAAACCGAACAAAAGACAGGAAAATATCTACAGAAAATCTTTATCCCCACCAACTGAAGACACAATCGTCAAATGCTCAATCTCATCAAGATTCCACCGAAATTCCTCAACCATCGCCCTCACTTCAACCAATTTTTTTGCTTCAGTCTGCAACTCCGGATACACCTCAAGCACCTTACGAACATCATCAAGATTAGCAAGTATTTTCACCATATTTTTTTTCATCTCATCAGTCTGCAAAAACATTTCTCCTTTCATAGACTCATCTCCACATATTATCAAATTTCCTCTATTTAGTACTACGCACGTACCTTTTTTTTATAAAAAATTCTTTTGTTAATCTCTTCGCAGTATCCAACGCCTCATCGATACACTCTTTCTTTGGTCCACCACATTGCGTCATACGCATAGATCCACCGCCGCTGCCACCAAGAATCTTTCCTACCGCTGGCGCAATACTTCTCAGATCAACAACAACATCCTCAGATGCAGCAGACACAATCTTATTCCCATCAGACACATGAACAACATACCCAGGCTCAGCAACAAGCGCCCCCGCAACCGCAGCCGCATCACCAGTAATTCGAACAACAATCATCTTAATCGTCGTCCCAGAAATATTCTCAGACGATTCCCGCATCTTAATAATATCCTCAGACGAAACAGCCTTCTTCATCTTCTGCGACCGCTTCCACCCCTCAAACAGATGCACACATGCCTCATCAAGAGATTTCATTCGAACTTTCCCTTCTTTTTTCTGCGTTTCCCCAAGAAACCGCTGCAATGTTTTCTCCAACGAATCAACAGAAACAGAAAACATTTTCGCTGTTTTTTGTAACTCATCAGACACCTGATGCGCACCTTCAACAACATACATCGAACCAAGAACAACAAGAATACGATCGTATAACCGCTGTTCCTCTTCTTGATATTTATCAACCATTTTTCCAGCAGTAAAAATAATACGATTCACCCCATCCGAAATACGCTCTGTCTTCACAATACGAATCTTCTCAATCTCTTTTATGTTATCCAAATGAGTCCCACCACATGCCTCAACATCAACACCAGGAATATTCAACACACGGATCTCATTACCCGGAGGAACACCACCCTGATACAACCTAAAACCAAACAAACGCTCCGCATCATTACGAGACAATACTTTTTTCTCAACCACAACCTGCTTCTTAAGAAGATCATTAGACATCAGTTCAATTTCTTTCTTCTGTAAATCAGAAATCGACGAATAATGCGCAAAATCAAACCGCGCCTCAGATTCCCCAAGTTGAGAACCAGCCTGCCAGATATGCTCACCAAAAATTTTTCGTAACGCACCATTCACCACATGGGTCCCCGTATGATGCTTCATAAGTGAATACCTGCGATCCCAATCAATAGACCCATGAACCTTCTCGCCAACTAAAACAGGACCATTGACAAGATGAACAATAGCATCACCTTCTTTTTTCACATGAGTCACCACAAAACTTCCTTTGGCAGCAATCAACACACCAGTATCGTTTGGTTGACCACCACCATCAGGATAAAACGCGGTACGATCAAGAACAACCTCAGTTCCATCAGCCGTCTCATTTTTCCACAACACAACCGCATCAAACTCCCGCATATAATGATCGATGTAGTAGAGTCTATCCGTTGCAGGAAGATCTACTCGCAACTCCTGCACATCCTCCTCTTTTTTCTCATGGGAATGAATCTCCGCAATCATCGAATCAAAATGATCAGGAATCACAACAGCTTTTCCTTCAGCAGAAGAAATCTTTTCAACCACATCAGGCGGCATACCATGCGTGTCATACAAATAAATAAAATCCTTTTGATCAAGTGTTCCTTTCTCAGCAAGAATCCTTTTCACAAGTCCTTCGCCTTTAGAAAGAGTTTCTGAGAACCGCGTCGTCTCAATCTCTAAAACCTCATTGATCTCTTTTTTATGTTTCTTCAACGAAGGAAAATCCTTTTCCAAAACATCAAGCTGCATGTTTACGAGCTCTTGCAAAGAAACAGTTAATTTCAATTGTTCAATGAACCGAATAGAACGACGAATCATCAATCGAGCAAGATATCCTGCTTTCACATTAGAAGGAACAATACCATCCCCAAGCATAAACGCTAAACATTTCGAATGATCAGCAAGCGAATACACACTTCGTTTATCATCCGTAATATTTGCGTGTTCATTCAACCAGCTAATCATAGAAGGAAATACCGTATCATACACCGTTTGAGACCCCTGAGAAATCCATGCAATCCGCTCCAGACCATACCCCGTATCCACAATGTTCAACGGGTTAGGCGCATACAGTTTACCATTGATGTTTACTTTGCCTTTTTGGTCTTCACGCATGTTCATAAATACAAGAGTCGCGATTTCAAGACCACCAGCAAGAACCTCAAGACAGGGCCCAGCGTTACCCCCGCCATCCCACAGCTGCTCCTTATACGAAATAAGTTCCCGGGGAATCCCAATACAGGTATCAAAAAACTCGTCACAATACGAAACAGTTTCTTCTTTCCAATAAATTTCATCAACATTTTTATTAAACGCATGATGCCCCATCATCTCAAACATAGAAAGATGCCGACCGCTTTTCCCAATCTCATCAAGATCATTCAACCTAATACAAGGCTGAGAAATCACCAATGGATTAGCTGGCGGTGGAACAACACCAGACGTCACATGAGGCTGAAAATCAGCAATCGATGCAATAGTAAGATAAATATCAGATCGCCAACGAGCAATGACCGGGCATCGCTGTCCGGTTTCCGGATAATGAAGCCTTGAATGACCATGACCTTCAAAAAACGACAGAAAATGTTCTCGCACATCTGAAAGAGAAAACAGATGTTTCCCAAATGGATTATCAATAAAACTAAATGGGACACATGGTTGATCACCGCAAATGGTTGCTTTTTGATTCAACGTCCAAAAATATGCTCCGCAAGAAGCGCATTTTTTCCGGATGAAGTTATTATCATGAAAGAACTTAAGGTCACATTCTTTTTTGAGGAAGGAAGTCATAGTTTCTCTCGTCGATCTGGAATGGAAAATAGGGTATAAAGTTTTATCTTTTTCAAAATATGAACAATCAAGGAAAACGTTTTTATCACCATTTGACGATAACCATTATCGACAATATAAGAACGTTAAACTATTTTACATAAGAGATATCCTATGAACGTCAAAAATACACTCGCAGAAAAAATCGCAGGAGAAATCACCCTCAGCCCAAAACCAGGGCAAACAATTAGGAAATGGCGAGAGATCTTCAATGTAACACAGACGGATCTTTCTCAACACCTCAAAGTAAGTCCCAGCGTCATCTGTGATTATGAGTCTGGCAGACGAAAATCACCAGGTATACAGATCCTCAAAAAAATCATCGAAGCACTCATAGAGATCGATGAACAGAAAAATGATGGGATGACGATGCGAAGGTACCAGTCCTTTGCAAAAAACGATGAAGGCATCCTTGATATCATGGAATACCCCTACGGAATCCCTACCATGAAATTCATAGAAGAAATCCATGGGACGATACTCACAGCACCAAACACCGCAAACCTTGATAAAGACATCCATGGGTTTACGATTATTGACAGCATTAAAACAATTTCTACCCTGAACGCAACAAACTACGTCCACTTATACGGATGGAGCACAGACCGGGCATTGATTTTCGTCGGCGTACGATTCGGACGAAGCCCGATGATAGCTATTCGTATTCACCCCGTGAAACCCTCAATTGTCGTGTATCATAAACCAGCGGATGTCGACCCGTTGGCAATAAAACTGGCTGAACGAGAAAAAATACCACTTGTCGTGACCACTCTAAGTTTGCCAATCCTTCGAAAAAAACTTATACAAATGAACCAGGAATAAACATGAACGAAGTTGTTGGTCTCTGTAGTATCTGCGGAAAACCTGGTCCACTCATGAGTTGCATGCTCTGCGGAAGCCTTACCTGTAACGAGTGTTTTGATACCTTCAATCATGTATGCAAGATATGCTCTCGAAAAAATCAAAAACGACCCCATGGAGTATATTCAGATCTATAACTATCCAAAAGAAAAAAAACATCTATAGAAACCTTTAAAATCCACCATATCATAATATATTTGCTGAAAAAATATTATGACAGAGAAAAAAACCAACAGAAAAAAAACAATAGAACATCGCTACCTCATCCAACTTAAAATCAGCTTGTTATTAATCATCCTTTACGGCTCCTGGACTGCTTTTGTTGCAATGAGCATCTATTATCTAAAAATGGGATATCGCTGGTCAGTTCTTTCCATTGACGAATGGATGTACATTGGTTGTTTCATGATTGGATTCTTCATCGTCATAGAACTTATAATCTATTTCAACTATCGATCCCAGAAAAAAACAACCAAATGGAAAGAGGAGAAAATATCTACGCAGTTCTTCAAAGGAAAACAACTATACGTATACACCTATCCGCTACAGGCAAAAGGCGGAATATTTAGTAAAACCTACATACCACTTTCCGACCACATGGTATTACAGATTCGAACGCAGATGAGCCCAGCAGAACAAATGTGGCCAATGAAAAAAGAAAAATAAAAAAAGATATCATTTTTTTAACACTCCAAGCTCAGCAAGCTTCTCAGGCAGATACGTATCAGTCACATAATCAAGCCCATACTTTGCAAGAGCCTGCTGCTCAGATTTCTTCCCAGTCGAAAGCTGCAACTTAATCTCATTTTTCCAGAATTGATCCTGAAAACGCGGATCATCAAGTTCACTTTTCAACGCATGAACATCCTCATCCGTAAGCGTATCCGTCGGCAACTTATAGTTCTCAATATCAGACGGCGTCACACCAAGATACTGCGCAGAAGGAGTCGCCAAATACTCAGAGATATGCGCAGTCTTAATCGCACCATACGACACACTAGCAAAAATCCGAAAACTCCAAGGATCACAATCAGTAAACACCAACACCGGCATTTTCTTTGCCTCACTAAGCCGTTTAATAAACCGCCGGGTTGAGCGCGCAGGCTGACCCTTCAGATGTACAAGAACAGCATTATAATCCGTATCAAAACCATTCTCAACAAGCCGATCAAACATACCACCAGTCTCAATCGCCAAAATAAAATCAGCATCAATAGACTTAAACGTAACCTTTTCAGGCTCCACATTATACGGAATCGAATACCCCGAATCACCAACATCATCCTGACAATGGATTTTTTTCTTTGTTTTATTCCTCGTCATCTCCTCAATCGTGATATTACCAATCACCCGTGCACCATCTTCCTCAGGACGAAGCTTGAAATCCTCCCGCATACACCCTGTGATAACCTCAAGATCCTCAGCCAACATATCAGATTCATTCTGCGAACCAAACTTAGCAAGATTCCACCCCTCAGAAATATAATACATTTCTCTTAACGTCGACGTCTTACTCACCTTAATCATCTCTTTAATGAAATCAACGACATACATCGTCCTCAGCAACATATACGCCCCATCAAGAGATTTCGCAGACCGCTCACTCATCCCTTTCCCATATTTCCATACACTCAATTTATCATCAAACCGAATGTTTGCTTTCGTACGCGTCGACAGCTTCAGCGAAGGAATCTGCGCATTCATCAAATCATCATACACCGAAAGCGCAATCGCATCAATCTTAGGCATCACATCAGGCCGACACATTATAGGGGTTTTCTTCGATGAACCAGCCATACCTTAATCACCTTCCCATTTATCCGCACCAATCACATACGCAGGATTAATATGCTCCACATACAAATCATTCACATCAAAATCACCCTTGCTTAAACCAGCAAGTTCAAACGAAATATCCATCTTTTTTGCAGACGCAAGTCCATCTACATTCCATTTGATATACTGCGGCGTAATCTTCACAGGTTTTGGTGAAACAGTTCCCACCACAGCATCCTGCGGAATCAACGCATATAAACTAAATTTCTGTGGTTTTGGCTTGTAGTTCACAATCATAATAGTACTCTTTGTAATCCACCGACCAGCCTGCTGCTGCACAGAATCATCAAACAACTTCTTCTGTTCAACACTTTTCCCAGAAACCTTCTCATACTCAACAAGATCCTCAATCCATACCACATCCATGATGCTGGTGATCACCTTATCCAAAGGCGGCTCCGGCCGACCAAGCATATGCGCAGATTTCTTAGCGATCTCCGGAAGAATCTTTGTTATCAACTCAAACTTCTCACGCGTCTTCACCCGCTTCACTTTCTTATTTATATGAAATTGGACTTTTCGCGCACACTCTCGAAACGCAAGAACAACCTCACTTTCAATCTCAGGGATATCCGCAATAGCCTCCTTACTCTCAGAAGTAAAAGGAATCTGCGTAGAGGCAACATGCACAAGGAAGATCGCAGGACCACTTGGAATACCTTTGCCATTTGGCTGATCAAAACCATACCGCCGCCAGTCTATCGAACCAAGCGCAATAGTAGACTGACAATCACCCTGCTGATACAAAAGAGGCACACGGTTTGCAAATCGTAAAATAGTCACCGGTTTATCCTTCGGTAAACTTCCACCGTACACGATACCCACCTCAACCTGAAACGGGTTCCCCGAATACACCGAAGCAGGCCGTGTAGCAGTGATAATAAACTCAGGTGAAATCTCCTGCGTCTCACTCTTCAAACTCCGCTTAATCAATGTCTCCCCAATCGGAGATAAACATTCTGTCGATGGCGACATAATCTTAATTTTTTTAAATGCTTTATTCAACGCCATGAACTGATCCCGATTCATCTTCCCAGGATCCATATTTCTATCAAGCTGAGCCTCATCACACACAGCATTTGTGGTCCGATCACCCATGCTGCTGAACTCGTTTTTCAAAAACGAGGACAATTTCCGACTGTTAGTATTTTTTGCAAGTTTAAGCATTGTGCCTAACTCAACACCATATGGATGCGGTTTCACTTCAACAGCCATCTTCGGCAACTGATCAGAAGTACATTCAAACACATGCTGCGTACCATCCATCTCTTTGAATGTGATACGAGCGTGTGGGTTGACAATCGAAGTACTTTTCAGATAATCATAGACAAAACGTTTCCCCCGTTTGCAATCTGCAAGGATGCTGACTTCAATCCGTGTTCCAGATGGCTTCTCCCAATGCTCGATATCCTGACTAATGATTTCCCCACGGTTTTTAACGGTATCAATCGCAAGCTCAACAACAACAGCCGGGAGATCTTGTTGAATTTTTGATATGATCTTCGCATGTTTTCCCGTAGTGAGTTGACCATAAAGAACCACAGCAGAAATCCCGATCCCCTGTTGACCACGGGTTTGTCGTATCGAATGAAACCGAGAACCATACAACAGTCGCGCGAACACATGAGGAAGTTGCTGCTTGACAATACCAGGACCGTTATCTTCGACGATAATTGTGCATTCTTCTTCCTCAGCATGGTTTCGGATTTCTACATAGATATCAGGGAGAATGCCTGATTCTTCACAGGCGTCTAATGCATTGTCTACTCCCTCTTTTACGCTAGTCATCAGTGCGCGTGTTGGATTGCCGAAACCAAGGATATGTTTATTACGTTCAAAGAATTCCGCTACGGATATTTCTTGTTGCTTTTTGGCTAGTTCATATGCTATTGCTTCTGTCAAATTTTATCCCTCTGTTTAGGATAATTATGCATCCGTTACTGTAATCTAGATACTGATTATAAAATTATTGGATACAGAAATAAATATTAGATGGCAAACAATAAAAAACATATAGCGAAAAACCGTATAAAAAACGGGTCCAGGAAAGAAATTCATAATGTTTAAATGACCTATTTTCATCAATGGTACCAAACGAGGGAGAAAACAATGCTTGATTTCGAATACACGATTTCCACAAAAATATTTTTTGGTAAAAACAAAACTATGAAGCTTGGAAATGAACTCAATCACTATACAAAACGAATGCTTTTAGTCTATGGCGGCGGCAGTATCAAACAATCCGGGATTTATGACAGCGTACATAAAATCATACGCGAACACAACATCACCTGCAAAGAACTATCTGGTGTCCAACCAAACCCTCGCATCAGCAGCGTACGAAACGGGATAAAACTCTGCAGACAAAACGGTCTTGATTTTATTCTCGCGGTCGGCGGAGGCAGTGTTATTGACTGCGCAAAAGCAATAGCCGCTGGTGTTCCTTACGATGGTGACCCCTGGGATTTGTTTCTTCAAGGTGACTCGAAAATAAAACGAGCGATTCCCATTGGAACAATACTTACCATCGCAGGGACCGGATCTGAGATGAACGGAAACGCTGTAATTACAAACGAAGAAACCGCTGAGAAACTCGCCATTCACAGTGATTTGATTAGACCTAAGTTTTCCATTCTTGACCCCACAAATACATTCACTGTTCCAAAAGAACAGACTGCGGCAGGGACTGTGGACATCATGAGTCATATCTTTGAGCAATATTTCAGTCTGACGAAAGGTGCGTTTATTCAAGATCGACTTGCAGAAAGTATGCTCTCAAGCTGTATCCATTATGGTCCTATTGTGATGAATGAGCCTGAAAATTATGAGGCACGAGCAAACCTTATGTGGACAAGCAGTCTTGCTCTCAACGGATTACTCTCATATGGCAAGATAACCGACTGGGCAACCCATGCTATGGAACATGCGTTGAGTGCGATGTACGATGTGACTCACGGGGTTGGTCTTGCAATCATTATTCCACATTGGATGGAATACGTTTTGAACGATACGAACGCGTACAAGTTTGCAGATTATGCGAAAAACGTATGGGGCTTTACTGAAAGTGATGATATGTCTCTTGCGAAAGAAAGCATAGAAAAGACAAAGGAATTTGTCCGCCAATTAGATATGCCTACGACCTTGCGAGATGTCGGGGTGAATAAGCATAAACTTACTGAGATGGCAAAGAAAAGTGTACCTTTTGGAGACATAGGAAAATTCAAAAAATTGAATGAAAGAGATGTGCTAACGATTCTAAAAAATGCTTTCTAAAACCTATAATTCTATAGGAGAGATTTTGATTTTGTAGTGGATTTGTAGTGGATTTCCACTACAATTGTAGTGGATTTGTAGTGGATTTTCACTACAAATGTAGTGGAAATGTAGTGGATTTGTAGTGTTCATATCTTATAATTTGTAATTACAATTGTAGCGCATTTGTATTACAAATGTAGTGGATTTATATTTACTTTGTAGTGGATTTGTAGTGGATTTTCACTACAATTGTAGTGGATTTGTAGTAGATACTCCTGTAGAATTTTTATTAAAAACTTTTACAAAAACAAAGATAAATTTATGTATATGATTCAACATACAAATTCATATGGGGGACCAAGAAAAAACTACTCCTAAACCTACGTCGATTAGATTAGATCCTAAACTACAAAAGGAGTTAGACAAATACGCAAATGGACATCCATCTTCATTTGTCAGTCAGGCAGTACTATCATATATACAAAGCTGTGAAGGACAAAAAAAAGAACAAACTGAATCCAAATCAGAACAAAGTACTGAAGAAATTAGCTATCTAAAGATGTTCATTGACCAATTGAAGCAACAGATTATACAGTTAGACCATGATGTTACTTTCTGGAAAAATTCATATAACACCCTTCAGGTAGAATATCAGAACCATGTAAAAGATGCAACAAAACGAATCGACGAAAAATTCGATCGTCTGATGTTTTATATTGAAGAATCACGAAAATCTTCTCCCCAAGCACTGCATTTTCCATCAGAATCTGGTACTGAAAATACTGAGCAGTTTCTCGATGAGGAGCTTCTTAAATTGCTAAAACAAAGGAATAAAAGAATAAAGGAAAATGAACGAAGACGTTTTTTTATTCAAATGTTTCGGATGTAAACCAAAGGAAAAAATATCTTTTTTTATTCCCGTCATACTTTAAACAGCTACCTTTATAAGCCAAAAACTGCTTTACCACCATGTCTTGGGATGGATGCATAAATGGGAAAAACTATTGCCTTGAAATTAACACACCAGGAAGAACAGGTTGTCCATGAATTCAATAACCTAGGAGTCAGCAATAGTGAACTTCTCAGAAATGCTCTCTGGATGTTTCTTGAATCAAAAAAACAAACATTCACCCAAGGGGAACAAACAAATATTGATCAAACACAGTCTCTCACACAAATAGATCCTCTTATCCAGGATTACATTCAATATTTAAAAGAGGAAATCGAAGAAGTACGTGAAGAAAACAACAGACTCCACCACCAGCTAAAAGAATCAATTACGGATATCTCAAAACAGATCTCTCGGATTACCACAGACATTAAAAGCGCTCAAGAGACAGAACTCCACCTGGAAAAAGATTCTTTTTTTAATATTCACGATCGCATAGATGCAGTTTTAGATAAACAGATCCATAAAACCGAAATAATGGATGACGAGGATTCATCCAGTTATACTTGGGAATAACTAAACGATCATCGAGAACATTTTTATTTTTTTTTATAGAAACTGCAGAAGTATTTTAAAAAAAGTAAACCAAATGGTAAATAAATATACTGAAAAGGTTAACCAAAAAAAAAACCAGATAAACCTGATTCAACAGGAGAAAGTAAACCCGATGGTAAACCAAAAGGTAAACCAGAAAACAAGAAAAAAATTGGAAATAATCATGTTCATATAGATAATGCTGAGAAAATAAGAAGCAACGTTTATAAGTAGAAAGTTACTTTGGCCTTCTTGTTTTACTCTTTAAAGGATTATTATGCCAGAATATGACCAAAAAACATTGGAACCAAAATGGCAGAAACAATGGCAAGAACAAAACATCTACCATTTCGATTTTAAAAGCAAGAAAAAACCATACAGCATCGATGTTCCACCCAGATATGCATCAGGTCCCTTACATGCAGGACATGCCGTACACTATACCCATATTGATTTCACCGCCAGATACAAACGAATGCGAGGATACAACGTTTTCTTCCCATTATGTTTTGATGTAAATGGTATACCCATTGAGGAACGAGTAGAACGAAAACTGAACATCACGAGAAAAGATATTGATCGTCATGAATTCATCAAACTCTGCTCAGCGTTCGCGCAAGAAAACATAGCAACCATGACGAATCAGTTCATCAGACTTGGGGAAAGCATGGATTCCTCAATCTACTATCAAACCGATGCAGAATACTACCGACGCATCACCCAGATCTCATTTATTGAACTTTTCAAAAAAGGCCTCATTTACAAAGGGAAATTTCCGGTGAACTGGTGCCCACGATGCATGACTGCGATGGCAGATGCTGAAATCGTCTATGCAGAAAGAAAAACAAAACTCAACACGATAAAATTTTATTTCATCAAACCACCAGCAGAACAGATCCTCAAATACCATGGCATAGGAAAAGATAAACAAGGAACGTATGTTGAGATTGCTACAACAAGACCTGAAATGCTCCCTTCATGCCAAATAGTTGCAGTTCACCCAACTGACGAACGAGCATCATGGCTTATCGACCAAACCGTGAAGGTCCCCATGTTTGAAAAAGAAGTAAAAATCGTTAAAGACGACGCGGTTGACCCAGAGTTTGGGACTGGTATCGTAATGATATGCACAGTTGGTGACAAAGAAGATCTCAACTGGGTGTTCAAATATAAACTCCCTATTGAAATGAGCATCAACGAAGAAGGAAAAATGACTCCACTGCTCAAAAAATATGCAGGGATGAAAATCGAAGATGCACGAAAATCAGTGATCGAAGATCTTCAAAAAAATAATCTTCTCATCAAACAAGAACCACTTGATCAGAAGGTTGGTGTCTGCTGGCGCTGTAAAACCACAGCGGAGTTCATCAACGCAGAACAATGGTTTTTGAAAACAATTCCGTTTAAACAAATGGTCCTTGATGCAAGCAACGCGATGAACTGGTACCCACAGTTCATGAAAATCCGCTTGGAAGACTGGGTGAACTCACTTCAATGGGACTGGGTGCTCAGCAGACAACGATATTTTGCGACACCAATACCACTATGGGAATGTACGAAATGCGGAGAAGTTATACTAGCAAAAGTAGAGGACTGTTATGTTGATCCAACCATCGATAAACCATCTGTTGAAACATGTCCAAAATGCGGTGGATCGTTGAAAGGCTGCGAAGATGTGTTTGACACCTGGATGGATTCATCTATTTCACCTTTGTATAATACGTTTTGGCATCGGGATGACACAAAATTTAAAAAACTATATCCTATGTCATTGAGAGCTCAAGCACATGATATCATTCGAACCTGGGCGTTTTACACGATTCTTCGATGCACATTACTTACTGATCAGAAACCCTTTGACAATATCATGATGGGTGGATTCATCCTCTCAGAAGATGGAACCCCGATGCATGCAAGCCAAGGAAACGTCATCGATCCTTTACTGGTTATCGATGAGTTTGGCACAGATGCATTTCGATGTTATGCAGCCAGTTGTGCCCTTGGTGAGGATAACCCCTATCGGAAAAAAGATGTGGTCCGCGGCGTGAAACTTCTTAGAAAAATTTGGAATGTCCATCAATTCATTAGTATAATCATTGAAGGAAAAAAACCGCTTAAACCAAAACATTTTCTTGATATTGATGAGTGGATGCTTACAAAATATAGTAAACTTGTGAAAAATGTTACGGTTCTTATGGATCGTTTTGAATATTCACAAGCCATGAAAGAAATCGAATATTTTCTTTGGCATGAACTTGCGGATCATTACCTAGAGATGGTAAAAGCACCACTGTACCACAAAGAACATGCAGACAGCATACGATATACATTGTATATAGTTGGGTTGGGGACATTGAAATTATTTGCCCCTTTTTTCCCTCACATTACAGAGGAGATATATCATATTTGTTATAAAAATTTTGAAGAAGAAACAAGCATTCATACTTCATCCTGGCCAGAACCAGCCTTGATAAACGAAGAAAAAGAACAAGCAGGAGAACTCGTAAAAAATTATATTTCAATGGTTCGCGCATGGAAAAGCGAACAAGGAATGGCGTTGAATGCACCCATGAACACACAGGCAACCTACGCCTCAAAAGACATCATAACAAAACTGGTGACGAGTGAATCCATCATTACATCAACATTAAAATACCCGGATTCTCACCAATTCATCAGCGGAAAACCCCCTGTTGAAGAACGGATCACAGAAATCACAGCGGTTCCAGCAAAACTAGGACCACGATTCAAACAAGAAAGTCAAACGATCATCAACTGGATAAAAACCCATCAAAAAGATATCATAAAAAAGATTGAGAAAGACGGAGAAATACTTGTTTCAGAGATCCCCGGTCTTAGTTCTCCGACAAAAGAAGGGTTATTAAAAGAAGGGTTCATCCAGATAAAACGAACCATTATGTTGAAAGGAAAAAAGGATACATTGATTCTTTCATTTGATAATTTCTATCTCGAATATTCTAAGGTGAAAACATGAAAATAAATAAAAAAACAATGAGAAGCATAATGATAAAAATCCTTGCGATCGGCCTCATGCTCCTAATGGTTCTCGCAGGTTTTGTCGTAATTTTATCAAAACAATTCTAAAATTTAAAACGAAAACCATTTAATCCTAAATTCTTTAAAGGGTGAACAAAGGAAGGTTAAAAATATGGTTAATAAAACTACCACTGAACAGATCACAAAAGAAAAAAAAACGATGAACCGCTGGATAATTGTACTCGGCGGCATAATGATCCAACTTGCCCTTGGTGCAATCTATGCATGGTCCGCATTCACCACCCCACTACAAGGGACCACGGGAAATCTTAGCGAATTTGCATTCAATAAAACACAGACGCAGGCAATCTTCAGCGCAGGTCTTGCAACATTTGCGATCTTCACCATCATCGGGGGACGACTGCAATTACGAATAGGCCCGATGAAGGTTGCACTTCTCGGCGGTGTTTTACTTGGCATTGGGTACCTCTCAGCGAGTTTCGTCGGTGCAGATTTTATAGGTAAACTTCTCAGCATAGGCATCATCGCAGGAGCAGGAATTGGTCTTGCATATGTTGTCCCCATCGCAGTTGGTGTAAAATGGTTCCCTGACAAAAAAGGATTAGTCAGCGGCCTAGCAGTAGCAGGATTTGGATTCGGCGCATTCATCTGGATCCTCCTTGCAAACCCCCCAAGCATCCTTGGATTTAGCGGCCTCATCACAAAACAAACAGGTGCGTTTGGATACACCATACAAAACGTTGATGCCGCGTTTAGAATCTACGGAATAGCATTCCTCATCCTTGTTGTAGCTGGTTCCCTACTCATGAGAAATCCTCCAGCAGGCTGGAAACCCGCAGGATGGAACCCACCACAAACCACATCAAATGGAAAAAAACTTGGCCTCATTTTGAAACCAAGAGAGATGATGAAAACAAAAAATTTCTACATACTTTGGACCATGTTTATCATTGGTGCTTTAGCAGGGCTAATGGTGATTGGCAATGTTCAAAACTTTGCAAAAAGCACAACAGATGGATTCACTGCAAATGGATTCAGCCAACAAGAAGCCATCGACATTGCCGTGATTGGTGCTGCAGTCTGTCTCCCCATCTTCAACGGAGCAGGACGAATCGTCTGGGGACAACTATCTGACAAAATCGGACGGAAAAAATCAATTATCGCCATGTTTGCATTCCAAGGAATCATGATGACAGCATTCTTTTACACAACCTCAAACCCGTACATGTTTTATGTTATAGCAGCAGTAATCGGGTTTAATTTCGGTGGAAACTTTGCATTATTCCCCGCAGCAACCGCAGACTCTTTTGGTTCAGAAAACCTAGGAATAAACTACGGGTTTGTCTTCACAGCATATGGAATCGGCGGTATCGTCGGACCAATTCTTGCAGGATATGTCCAGGACGCTGGAATGAGTTTTCTGTATGCATTCATCCCCGCTGCAATCATGTGCTTTATTGCTGCAGGGTTAGCGATGCTCTATAAAGATACAACACCTCAGAAAAAAACAACATAACCGAGACCAAACAAGGTCTCTTCTTTTTTTCTTTCAAGAAAACAGAGCGATAAACCAAAAGAAATCATTCAGAAAGATCAGTTCGTAATCAATATTTATTTGATTTTATGAACAGCCCAATGATCATCTACCCACAACCCGATAACATTCACATTCAAACCCCAAGACATAATGGTCTCAATAGCTGCCTTGATATGCTGAACCTGCTTTTCCTTATCAGTTGGATTCCCCGCGCAATCATGATGTCCAATCACGGCTACAAGGTTTGAACCATGTTTCTTCACAGAGATTTCCACATTTGCTTTCACAAAAGATGTTTGCATACTAAATCGGTTCTCAGCCAACAGTTTATTTGGACCTGCTTCGGTGATCGAGTCTACATAATCTGTATTATATTCACGACATAACCATTCAATAACCGGTAGTTGTACCCGGCCATCCATACAATTAATCGCAGTCACAAACACCTTCTTCTCATCACTCATAATATGTTTCTCCTTAGATTTACAACTCAATGAGTTCATACGATGATGAACCTAACCCCACCTCTTCGCCATACGTTATTTGTTTCAACGGGTTCACCCCATTTACTTCCTCAAACACATTTTCTTTTACATTATTGATAAGATCCAATGATGCCTTGTCAACCGCAACAGGATCAACACCAAGCACATATCCGATATCAGGACAAATAACCGGATTCTTAAACGGATCACAATCACATTTTTTTACAATACGTTTCAACTCATTGAGATACAATACAGATTTATCTTTCACACATGCATATGCTGCACATGCCAAAAGATACTGCATATCTGCATCCCGAAATGTGATCGCAGAACTCTTACAAGAATCAACGCACACCCCACATCCAAAACACGCACGTGAACTAAATTTCCAGGAATCTTTTCGAACCGTGATTGCTTCAAACGGACATACCTCAGCACACACACC